>NZ_LOHY01000012.1 GCF_001559795.1 Pseudostreptobacillus hongkongensis
TGGATCTAATTTCATAGGAATTTCTGCAAACTTTGCTGATCGGGCATTAATAGCAGCTGTTGATGATGCACATTCATCAGGTAAGAAAATTTATGTTACATTAAATATATTTGCACATAATCAGTAAATTAATTATATTCAAAATTTTATAGATATCTTAGATACAAGTAAAGTTGATGCTACTATAGTTGGTGTTTTATGAATTATTCAACATGTTAGAGAGCATGCTTCTCATATGGAAATACATGTTAGCA
>NZ_LOHY01000013.1 GCF_001559795.1 Pseudostreptobacillus hongkongensis
AGTTATGCCTGTTGAACCTTTAACTGATAAGTTTAAAGCATTTAATTGGCATGTAATAAATATATTTTGAACAAATTAGAAGAGCTTTAGTAGCGTCTCGTAATACTCAGGGTCAACCAACAGTAATTATTGCTAAAACTCATAAAGGTAAAGGCGTTCCATTCATAGGAGATAATGGTGGATGGCATGGTAAAGCACCAAGTCTTGAAGAATATGAAAATGCTATGGACGAATTGAAATAGGAGGAGAAGTAAAATGAAAGAAACTAGACAAGCAAATGGAGAAGCATTAGATAAACTAGGAAAAGAAAAAAAGGATGTAGTTGTCATAGAACCCAATTTAACCAAATCTAATATGACAACTTTCTACACAAAAGACATCCCTGACAAATATATGAATGTAGAGATAGCAGAAGCGAATTCAATAGGAACAGCAGCTGGTCTGGCAACTACACGTAAAATAACATTTGCATCAACG
>NZ_LOHY01000014.1 GCF_001559795.1 Pseudostreptobacillus hongkongensis
GCTCCAAATATCATACTAAAAAGCATAAAACATATTTGTATAAAATGTTTTTTATTTAAATTTTCCCTCATTATTCCCCACTTCTATTTATATCTATTTTTTAAATCCGTATTATCTCTATTAGTTAAATATACAGGTAATCCATAACTTTTAAATATATCTTCCGCTCTTATAATTTCTTCTTTTTCTGGAGTTCTTGTATCTCTTAACTTATATTCTTTATTCATAGTATCCCATTTAGGCGTACCCATTTGATGGAAAGGTAATATATCAACCCTTTCTACATTCTTAACTTTAGA
>NZ_LOHY01000015.1 GCF_001559795.1 Pseudostreptobacillus hongkongensis
AGTATACACGATAAAGGTATAATCGACTTAGTATCTACTGCAAAAGCTGTTTAGGTAAAAGAATGTGATGGAACTTTCCATTCAATTAAACCAAACAAAATCGGAGTAGAATTACTTACCGGAGCTAAAATTACAGATAACAAAAGTATGAATAAAGTCGCTAAAATATTAATTGAACGAGGGATAATTAATGTCTACATTACTATTGGAAAAAATGGTGTTGTCTTTATGAATAAAGATAAAACTGAATTTATTCCTAATCTACCTGTCAAAC
>NZ_LOHY01000016.1 GCF_001559795.1 Pseudostreptobacillus hongkongensis
AACCGACACAGGTGGACGGGATGGGAACCCCGAGGCCGGCAGGATAACTCTAGCTAAGAAACTCTGCAGAATAGCCACGTAACTTCGGGAGAAGGGGTGACTATGGCAAGTGAGAGAGAACAGCTGGAGCGAAAGTAGGACGCAGTGAAGGGGCACAAGGAACTGGTTATCAAAAACACAGGTCTATGCTAAGATGAAAGGCGACGTATATGGTCTGAAACCTGCCAAGTGCTGGAAGGTTAAGAGGAGGGTTGAGCGAATCGAATTGAAGCCACAGTGAACGGCGGCCGTAACTAGAACGGTACTAAGGTAGCGAAATTCCGTGTCGGGTAAGTTCCGAACGGCACGAATGGTGAAATGATTTGGGAGCTGGCTTGGCTGGAGAACTGGTGAAG
>NZ_LOHY01000017.1 GCF_001559795.1 Pseudostreptobacillus hongkongensis
CTGGATTAAATTAGATTAAATAGATATCTATTTAAATGATTTTGTAACTCTACCTTCGCTTAGTTATTTCTTACCTATTATTAAAAGTATGAAATAGGCGGAATGTACTTTTTAATTTATATATTTTTAGTGTATTTGAGCTACTATATAGATGGTTTTGTTATTAAACTTATAAGGAAGTATATCGATAAAAATGAAAAATTAGAAGGTTATACAAAAGATTTTATTC
>NZ_LOHY01000018.1 GCF_001559795.1 Pseudostreptobacillus hongkongensis
GTCTTAGATGTATCTTTAATCCCTACTATTTCTTCTTCTTCTCCTACTTTCACTGTTCCTCTTTCTACTCTTCCTGTTACAACTGTTCCTCTTCCTGTTATTGTCATAACATCTTCTATTGGCATTAGGAAGGGTTGATCTACTGGTCTTTCTGGTGTTGGAATGTAGTTATCTACTGCTTCTATTAATTTTAAGAGTTGTTCTTCCCATTGTGCTTCACCATTTAATGCTCCTAATGATGATCGTCTTATTACTGGTACTTCTTCTCCTGGGAATTCATATTCTGATAGTAAATCTCTT
>NZ_LOHY01000019.1 GCF_001559795.1 Pseudostreptobacillus hongkongensis
GTATATTATCAGTGAGGAGTAACTCATGAGAATTGACGTTGACAACGCATCAATTACAAAAATATTAAATAGATTTAGAGAAGTTATTTTAAAAGTATTTGATTTGTATGCAAACGCTTCATCAGTACATGCTGATGGTAATAAAGCAAGATATGAAGTAGAAAAAGTTAGTGAATATAGAGCAAGTAGTTCAAACATATCAAGTAGTAAAGACTTAATAGTTACATCAGGAGCTACAGAATGAAGTAATAGGATAATAAAGGGAGTAGCTAATTTTTATGGTAAAGGTCATATAATTACCACAGGTATTGAGCATCCGAGTGTTTTAAATGTATGTAGATACTTAGAGACTAAAGGATTTGAACTTACATATTTAAAACCTAATGAAGATGGTATTGTTACATCAGATAAGGTATTAAATGCTATAAAAGATAATACTATATTAGTTTGTGTTATGGTTGTTAATAATG
>NZ_LOHY01000020.1 GCF_001559795.1 Pseudostreptobacillus hongkongensis
TCACTTATATGTTTATAATCTATTTCATTTATGTTATTTTCATTTTTAACCCAAGAAATAGAACCATGTATTTTATATAAATTGTAGAAGTTAGGGACTCTTTCCCATATGTTATTGGATAAATTCATATCCTCTACATACGCATACTTATAACTAGCTGGATTAAATGACCTTTTGTAAGTACCAATAAACCCGTTGTTATACGGAAATGATAGAGAGTCCAAGGCTTGTTCATTATATAAATCATAATTAGTTGTAAAAATATTTATCGGATGCTTTCTTCCATGTGTGACAGTTTTTATATAAAAATTACGATAAAAGCTTAATACTTCCTTTCCATGCAGTCCTTCAATAATCTTATTCCTAATATATTTCTGTAC
>NZ_LOHY01000021.1 GCF_001559795.1 Pseudostreptobacillus hongkongensis
AGCATATTCAATCATTTCAATTTTCTTTTCTAATGTTAATTTTGATTTTCTTCCCATAAAAAAACATATACCTCCAAACTTTCTAGTAATTTTAAATTTTACTGTCCAGTTTTTTGGTATATGTTCTCAGGTCTCTTATTTTAATGATTTTATATTTTTAATCCTACTACTATCTAAAAATCAATGATCTTGATAATTTCCTTTTAAAGCAGTAAATTCTATACTTCTAATATTTTATTCTTCTAATTTATTTTCTAAAAATTCTTTTAATATCCATGCATCTTCTGGTCTAAGGACTTCTAGTTTAAGAATTTTTAAAATATATTCTTCTGTTGTATTTAATAAACCGAGATTTCCTTAATAGTTAAATTTGCTAATTTCAAATTTTTATTTAACTCTTTTATATTATTTTCTTTTTGAATATTTATAAGTGACATCTATCTCCTTATTTAGGTAAATTTAATTTTTTGAAAATAACAATAAGCCGTATTATCAAAACTAAACTGAATAATATAATCGTTGTTCTTATTTTATCTATAGATAAATCTATTATCATATATTTGTATAAGAAGCCTCCTATTACACATAAAACAGCATATATATCTTCTTTTAATATTATAGGAGATTCATTTGACATTATATCTCTTATAACTCCTCCCCCAACAGCAGTTACAGTTGCCATCATTATTATACCTAAAGTATTCAAATTATTATTAATTGCAATATTTGCACCTAAATATATAAATATAGAAAGTCCTACAGCATCAAAAATTAATACTAATAATTTAATTTTATTTACTAATTCTTGCCTTGTTAATAAATTTTTAAATTTATTTCTAAACAGAAAATATGGTAAATATATAATTAAGGTTGTAATTATTGAAAGATATATATCATGAGGATTTACTATTGCATTAGGTATATTATTTAACATGACGTCCCTAGTAATACCACCACCAACAGCTGTTGCTATGGCTAATATACTAATACCAAATATGTCATAATTATGTTTAATTCCTTTAAATACACCTGATGCAGCAAAGGAAACAACTCCAAAAAAATTCGCAATGTATAAAAATGTTTCAAAATCCATAATTACCTCATAATTGTTGATATATTATTTTTTAAAAATCTTTCAACACGCTCTTTAGATACATCTAAACTAAGCATTCTAAACATTACTCTAGCCATGATTATTACATCATACATACTATTATGTAATTGATCTTCTTCTAATTTTACGTTATAGTACTGGGCACATTCAGATAATTTAGGCCATTTGTATCCATAAGGTCCAGGAACTTTAACTATATCAGTATTTTCAAGCATAGTATCAAATTGATATCTTAGTATAAAAGGTATAAATTGTCTATCAAATCTAATATTATGTGCAATGAAATGTTCAGCCCCATCACAAAATTCATAAAAATTATTTATATCTTCTTTAAAAGTTAAAGCATATTCAACATCTGATAATTTTCTTCTTTTTTCTATTTCTTCATCAGTTAAACCATTAACTTTTATAGCACCTTCATTTACAGGTTCTCCTTCATTTCTAAAATAGAACCTATCAAATTCACCTAATTTTTTCATTTCGTTATTTTCTGTATTATATACTACTTTCATTGCTGAAATTGATAAAACTGAATCAGTAGCATTTGTACCATTTGTTTCAACATCAAAAAAAATTATTTTTTTATCCATATACAACTCCCCTAGTCATTTAATTTTAATACTGATAAGAATGCTTCTTGAGGTATTTCAACATTACCTATAGCTTTCATACGCTTCTTACCTTCTTTTTGTTTTTCAAGAAGTTTTTTCTTTCTTGTAATATCCCCACCATAACATTTTGCTAATACATTTTTTCTTAAGGCTTTAACTGTTTCTCTTGCTATAACCTTAGTCCCAAGTGCTGCTTGAATTGGTATTTCAAATTGTTGTCTAGGTATTACTTCTTTTAATTTTTCAACTATAGAACGTCCTCTATAATATGCATTATCACTATGAGCTATAAATGAGAATGCATCGACTGCTTGTCCACTTACTAAAATATCTATTTTTACTAAATTAGATTCTCTAAATCCTATCATTTCATACTCAAATGATGCATATCCTTTAGTTCTTGATTTCAATTTATCATAAAAATCTATAACAATTTCTGCAAGAGGTAAATCATAAACTATCATTGATCTATTTTCATCTACAAAGTTCATATTAACAAAATTACCACGCTTTTCTTGACATAGTTCCATTACATTTCCAACATAATCTTTAGGTACTATTATAGTACCTTTTATATATGGTTCTTCTATATGTTTTCTACCTTCTGGAAATTCTGCAGGATTGTCAATAACCATCATTTGATTACTTCCTTCAACTGTTACATGATATTCAACTGAAGGTGCTGTTGAGATTAAATCTATATTAAATTCACGTCTTAATCTTTCTATTATTATTTCCATATGTAATAATCCTAAGAAACCACATCTAAATCCAAATCCAAGTGCAAGAGATGTTTCAGGAGTGTATGTAAGTGATGCATCATTTAATTGTAATTTTTCTAATGCTTCTCTTAAATCTTCATAATCATCTGTTGATATTGGATAAATACCAGCAAATACCATACTTAATGCTGGTCTATAACCTGATAAAGGATATTCTGTAGGATTTTTACTATTTGTTATAGTATCTCCAACCTGAGTATCTTTAATTGATTTTATACCTGTTATAATATATCCAACAGATCCTGCATTTAATTCTTCTTTTTCTTTCATTTTAGGTGAAAATACTCCTAACTCAAGAACATCAAACTCCTTATTAGTTGACATTATTTTAATTTTATCATCTTTTTTAATACTTCCATCTATTATTCTAATATATGTAATTACTCCTCTAAAATCATCATAATGTGAATCAAATATTAAAGCTTTAAGAGGCGCATTTTCATCACCTTTAGGTTCTGGTATATTTTCAACTATACTTTCTAATAAATTATCAATACCTAGACCAGTTTTTCCTGAAACGAGTACTGAATTATCTGTAGGCAGACCTATTACATCTTCTATTTCTATCATAACTCTATCAGGATCAGCTGAAGGTAGATCTATTTTATTGATTACAGGTAATATTTCTAAATCATTTTCTAAAGCAAGATAAACATTTGCTAAAGTTTGAGCTTCTATTCCTTGTGCTGCATCTACAACAAGTAATGCACCATCACAAGCAGCAAGTGATCTAGATACTTCATAAATAAAATCTACGTGACCTGGTGTATCAATTAAATTTAATTCATATTCGTTTCCATCTTTTGATTTATAATTTAAAGTTACAGCTTGTGCTTTTATAGTTATTCCCTTTTCTCTTTCAAGATCCATACTATCTAAGAGTTGCTCTTTCATTTCTCTTTGACTTACAGTTCCAGTCATTTCAAGAAGTCTATCAGCTATCGTAGATTTCCCATGATCTATATGAGCTATAATTGAGAAATTTCTTTTAAATTTTTTATCTAACATTTTATCTCCTATTTTATATATTCTATCAAAATATTTTACCATAATTTAGCATAAAAATAAAGAAAAAAGATTGATAAAAATCATTATATATTGTATAATTACACGTATTACAGAAAATAGGAGGAAATATGTTAAAAGATTTCAAAGACTTTATAGCTAGAGGAAATGTTATTGACTTAGCAGTTGGGGTAATTATAGGAGGAGCATTTGGTAAAATAGTTACATCTTTAGTTAATGATATAATTATGCCTATCATAGGTTTAATATTAGGTAAAGTTAACTTTACGCATCTTGTAATAGTATTACAACCTTCTGAAGGTGATACTGCAGCTTTAACTTTAAACTATGGTATGTTTATTCAAAATGTAATAGATTTCTTAATAATTGCTTTTGTTATATTCGTGGCTTTAAGATTATTAGTTAAACTTAAAAAAGAAGAAAAACAAGAACAAGCTGCTGCAGAACCTATATTGACAAAAGATCAAGAATTACTTGCTGAAATTAGAGATCTATTAAAAAAATAGTTAAAGTTCTCTCATTGAGGTTCTTTTTTTTTATCAATTTCTATGTTATAATGAATATATACTAATACATGGAGGAGATCATGGGAAGACACGGTACAATAGCAGGACGTAAAGAAGCACAAGATAGAAAAAGAGCTGCTTCATTTACAAAATATGTAAGATTAATAACAGTAGCAGCACGTGGTGGAGCAGATCCAGATTATAACGTAGCATTAAAACATGCTATAGAAAAAGCAAAATCTATAAATATGCCTAATGATAATATCAACAGGGCTATTAAGAAAGGTTCTGGTGCTGATGGATCAGCTGCATTTGATTCATTAAATTATGAAGGATATGGACCAGGAGGTGTTGCAGTAATAGTTGAATCTCTTACTGACAATAGAAATAGAACAGCATCTTCTGTTAAAGCGGCATTTGATAAAAATGGTGGTAACTTAGGTGTATCTGGTTCAGTATCATATATGTTTGAAAGAAAAGGTGTAATAGAAATAGAAAAAACTGATAAAACTAACGAAGAAGAAATTATGGAAATTGCACTTGAAGCAGGAATGGAAGATATGCAGGTTTATGATGATAGTTTCTATATTACAACTGATATAAAAGACTTTATTTCTGTATCTGATGCTTTAAAAGAAAAAGGATATGAATTATTAGAATCTGATTTAGAATATGTTCCATCTATAGAAGTTGAAACTTTAAGTGATGAAGATTTAGATAAATTAAGAAAAATGATAGATGTTCTTGAAAGTAATGATGATGTTCAAAAAGTTCATCATAATTATTCTGGAGAACTTTAATAAAAAATAGGCTTATCGCCTATTTTTTACTTTATAATATTTGTAACTTCCATTTTGCCATCATTTTATATTCCTTCTACTCTAATATTATTTTGAATATCATTTATTATAAATGGATCTGATAAAACATCATCTTTATATGTTCTTTCTTCATATTTAACTCCATCTGAAGTATATACAATAAATTTACCTTGACTTAAACTTTTAACATACATAAATTCTTCATAATAACAATCTTCAAACTTACCATTTGCATTATATACTATAGATGGACCATTTGATATTCCATCATCGAAAGTTAAAATTTCTTTATACCCATCTTTATAATATACAGTTGCTTTACCCTGTCTTTTACCATTAATAATCTTTGCAGCAACTTTTTCTACAGGAGATACTAAATAATAGTATAAAAACAGTTGTTAATACAGCAATATATTTTATTTTAACCACCTTCTTTATCAGTACTTCTATAATAATATATCATAATTTAAAAAAGCATACATTTTTGAAATATATGCTTTAATATCTAAATATTTTTTAGTTCTTTTTCATATTCACTTTCACTCATATAACTAGAAATTGCACCAATTTTTGTAGTTGATAAAGTTGCGTAATTAGTTGCAAATTGCGAAAGGTTTCTTAGTTCTTCTTCATCTAAATCAATCTTATTTAAGTTAAGAAGTTTAGATAAATATGAACCTGCAAACGCATCTCCAGCACCTGTTGTATCTATAACATTTACTCTAGGTATTTCTGTAGATACCTTAATACCATTACTAAATACTTCAGAACCATCTCCACCTTTAGTATATAAAACGTGTTTTATATATTTGAAGTCATCTTTCACAGCTTCTTCTATTAATCCTTTTCCTGTAACAAATTCCAATTCATTATCTGATATTTTTAATATATCAACATATTTAATAAACTCTTTAATAGTTTCATAATATTCTTGCTTATTTTCCCAAAGATTAAATCTCAAATTAACATCAAAACTTATTAAAATTCCTTTTTCTTTTGCTTTTTCTAATAGTATTTTATGTGAATTTTTTGATATATCTTGTATGGCTATACTTGCAAAGTGTATTATTTCTATTTCATCTAAATCAACTTTATTTACATCTTCAGTTGATATTTTTAATGCAGAAGATCCTTTGAAATAAAAACTAAAAGATCTATCTCCATTTTCATCACGTGAAACAAACGCAAGTGGTGTAAATGTATCACTTCTTTGATTTACATATTTACAATCAACATTTTCATTTTCTAATACATTTTTTAAAAAATCTCCAAAACCATCTTTACCTAAAGTTGTTAATAAATAACTTTTATGACCTAACTTTGAAGCAACTGTTGCAACATTTGCAACACAACCTCCTGCTTCTTTTTTAAATGATTTTACTTTATCTATAGTCCCATAACCTTCACCTATAAAATCTATAAGCATTTCACCTATACATAAAATTGCCATTATTTAACCTCTATTCCTTTTAATTTATATATTTTATAATTTTTTGAATTAATTTCAACATTATGATTATTAGTATAAAATCTACTTGTAAATGTAAACTCACCATCATTTATAAATATTTCAAATGAAGATGAATCAAATATAATTTCTATATCATTTATATTTATATCAAAACTTATATTCTTTCTACCATATCCAGTTTCATTTAAATTAATATCCATTTTTTTATTATCATATTTAATATTCATACTATCTATTTTTATTTCAAATTTTTCACCATCTTGTTTATTAAAATACCAAGCTTTTTCACTAAATATTTCTCCAAGTATTTCTCTATCATATAACGATTCTACTGATTTATGAATTTTTTGTTTAATGACTCCATTTTCATATTTTAATACTCTTGGTATAGATAAACAATTTTGGTAATTAAATTTAACTGTAGGATTAATATAATAACTATCAGGTACATACATCCATGCTATTAATACACGATTTCCATCTTCATCCAAAAATGTTTGAGGTGCATAAAAATCATACCCGTGATCAAGTAATTTAAAGTTATTAATTAATTCTAAATTTTCTATTCCTTCTTCAATAACGGAATAACCTACTTGATATGTATTGTAGTATTCTGAATACATATGTGATATTCCTTGTGGTGAAAATACAAATATTTCTTTACCATTTAACATGAAATAATCAGGACATTCCCACATATATCCCATATTTTTATTAGAATATACTGTTTTATAATATTTCATATCTTTATATATTAATAAACACCCATAATCTTTCTTATCTCTACCACCAAGTATTAAATATTCATGATTATTTTTTTCATAAACTTTAGGATCTCTAACATGGTTTGACATATTTGGATAATCTATATTTTTTAATACACATTCTTTTTCAGAAAAATTAATCCCATCTTTACTAGTCAATTTTATAGTATTATGTTCACGTCCTTCATGTATATAATCATAATTACCTTCATTTTTAACATTACCAGTATAATAAAATATCATTTTATCTTCTTTATTATATGCACTACCTGAATATACACCTGATTTATCAAAAATAGTATCATTTTTTAAAATTATTCCATTATCTCTGTAATTAATAAGGTTGGGACTTGTATACCCATACCATAATTTCATTCCTCCGTTAGGATTTTCTGAATATTGGTGATAAATATAGTAAGTCCCTTTAAAATATGTAAGCCCATTTGGATCATTAAGCCAACCATTTTTAGGTTCTAAATGTAAACTTTGTCTCCAAATATTATTTTTCATTCTCTACGTCCTTTGTTTTATAGAAGTATCCTGTCATAACAAATGAAATAACTATTGAAAGTACAAGACCTATACCAAATACAAACCATTTTTGATAAGGTATTGATAAGAATCCTGGAAGACCTGCAGCTCCTAAAGCAATTGCTAATACATGATTAAATCCTAGCCAAGCACTTGAAACAGCACTTCCTATTAATGCAGCATAGAATGGGTATTTTAATCTTAAGTTTACCCCAAACATTGCAGGTTCTGTAATTCCAAGTAAAGCAGAAATTCCAGATGCTGATGCAAGAGATTTTAATTTAGGATTTTTAGTGAAGAATAAAACTGCAAGTACAGCTCCACCTTGTGCAGCATTTGACATAGATGCTATAGGGAAAATGAATGATCCTCCAGTATTTGTCATATCAGCTAAAAGAGAAGTTTCAACAGCTATGAATGAATGGTGCATTCCAGTAATTACTATAGGTGCATAAACTCCACCAAATATTCCTGCTCCAATAAATCCTAAACTATTATATAACCAAGATAAACCTAATGTTAAATAATTACCTGCTTCCCTTAAAATAGGTCCTGTTACTGCAAATGTTAAGAATGCAGTAATGAATATTGAAAGTAATGGTGTAGTTAAGTTATCTAAATAAATAGGTGTAATTTTTCTTAATTTTTTCTCTATTGTAGCTAAAACAAAACTCATAACAACTATAGGTAATACTGTTCCTTGATATCCTATTTTTGAAATACTTAATCCAAATATATTCCATACTGGAATTTCTATTCCAGGATTATTTGAAACAGCATAAGCATTTAATATATCAGGGTGAACCATAATCATACCTAAAGCAGCTCCTAAATATGGATTACCCCCAAAACGCTTAGTAGCTGAGAATGCTATAAGAACTGGTAAGAATACAAATGGAGCATTTGCAAATATATTAACCATATTAGCTAAACCATCTATAGCTGGGAATGCTTCAATTAATGATTGACCAGCAAAGAAAATATCTTTTGCAGTTAGAATATTATTAATTCCCATTAATAATCCTCCTGCTACTATTGCAGGTATAATTGGAACAAATATATCACTTAACATTTTAACAAAACGTTGTGCTGCATTACCTTTAGTTTTCTTTACCTCTTCACTTCCTTGTACAGTTTCATTCCCAAATTCAGCATTATATGCATTATATACTTGTTGTACAAGTCCACTTCCAAATATTAATTGTAGTTGACCATTAGTAAAGAATACACCTTTAACTCCTTCGATTTCTTCTAATCTTTCACGATCATACTTTGATTCGTCGTTAAGTTCAATTCTTAATCTTGTTGCACAGTGGTTAACAGTTTGAATATTTTCAAGACCTCCACTATTTTTTGCAATTTCTTGAACAACTTTTTTTAAGTCCATAAATTTCCTCCTATAAAATATGGTATCGTTACCATTAATTATTACATTATATATATACCCTATAATTTTAAAATAGTCAATAGTAAATATGAAAAAAAATTCTTGATATTAAAAAATAGCTCAAATTATCTGTTTATAAGATTGAGAGCTATTTTTGTCAATATTAAATTTAACTTAATTTAAATTATAATTTCAAATTAAGAACACTATTTCTTTTTATTAATTTAAATCCAATTTTTTTCTTTTCTATTTTATCAGTTGAATTTTTTATATTTTTAAGTAATATATTTACTGTTTCATTACTCATACTTTCTATATCAAAAGAAATTGTAGATAAAGGATAGCTTAGTAATATTGAAGAATCATAATCCCCAAATCCTATTATTGAATAATCTTTACCTGCTATTTTATTATGTTCTTTAAATACTTCAATACAAGCATATGCTATTCTATCAGTAGCACAAATTATACATGTAGAATTTTTTATATTTTCAAAGTTAATTTTTAAAATTTCTAAACTTTTATTTAAACTAAAATCCGTTTCTAAGTATTTAGGTACTATATTATTTAAAGCTAATTTATCAATTATACCTTTTTTTCTTTTTATCCCAACTGAAATATCCTTTTCATTAACTCCTAAATATACTATGTCTTTATGTCCATTTTCTATAGTATAATTTGCAACTGTATATCCAGCATTATAGTCATCATAAATCATTGAAATTGCATTTTTAGATTCCTGCCCTATTACTACTATAGGTATTGTTATTTTAGAAAATATATCTTCATATTCATTATTCATAGTTGTTGCAATAAATATAATACCTGAAACATTCATTCTTTCTAATCTATGTATATATTCAATTGGTGCTTTATCATCAAAATTAGTATTTAATATTAAAATCTCATATCCATTTTCTTTTAAAAGTTTATTTAAAATTTGTAATGTATTTCCTGTAATAAATGAATTAAGTGTTGGAACTATAATCCCTATAATTTTACTATCACTACTTTTTAAAGCTTTTGCAAAAGTATTAGGTTTATAATTATACTTTTCAACTATAGTTTTAATTTTAATTCTATTTTCTTCTTTTATTTTAACACCATTAAAGTAACGAGTAACCGTAGTTGTACCAACTCCAGCCATCTTAGCTATATCTACTATAGTTAATTTTCCCATATTACCTCCAAAACAACAAATTTTAAAGTATTAATTTTTTATATGTAATTATCTTAAACTATTCTCTATAAATATTATACCACAATTTAAAAAATATGCATACAATAAAAAAGATCACATACGTGATCTTTACATTATTTAGTATTTTTAATTATGTATTCAAATGCTGCAAGCGATGCTTTAGCTCCTTCTCCCATAGCTATAATAATTTGTTTAAATTTAGTATTTGTACAATCTCCTGCTGCAAATATTCCATCAACACTAGTCATGTTATTTGAATCAATAATAATTTCATTTTTTTCATTTCTTTTAACTAATTCTGATACAAAGTCAGTATTTGCAACTGTTCCTATTTCAACAAATATACCATCAACATTTAAATCAGATTTTTCATTGTTTTTTCTATTTTCAATATATAGACTTTCAGCAAATTGATTACCTTTAACTTCTTTTACAGAAGATGAAGTCATAACTTCAACATTAGATAAAGTTGCTAATTTTTCTATTAACACATTATCTGCCTTTAATTCATCTAAATACTCAACTAAGAATACTTTTTTTACTATATTAGACAAATCTATAGCTGCTTCAACACCTGAGTTTCCTCCACCAACTATAGCTACCTCTTTATTTCTATAAAATGGTCCATCACATGTTGCACAATAATGAACACCTTTACCAGAATATTCATTTTCTCCAGGAATTCCTAATTTTCTCCATTTACCACCTGTAGCAATGATTATAGTTTTTGTTTTAAATTCTTGACCATCATCAACAAGTACTATTTTTTCATTATCTACTACTTTAATTTCTTTTACATTATGCCCTTTATGGAATGCAACTTCATATTCAGATAAGTGTTTTTCTAGTTGTTGAGAAAAACTAAATCCATCAGTTAATGGTATCCCTATGATATTTTCTATATCATTAGTATTTAATAATTGACCCCCAACTAAATCTCCTATCATAGCTATTTTAAGACCTTTTCTAGCAGAATAAACTGCTGCAGATATTGCTGCAGGTCCTGCACCTATAACAGTTATATCATAATATGTATTTACATCTAATTTTACTAAGTTACTCATTTGTTCCTCCGTTATTTTACTACTCTAACAATTTTTTTCTTTCCACAACGAACTATGATACCATTTTCAAGTTTTATAATTTCATTTATATTTTCAACAGGCTTATCATTTATTTTTACTGCACGTTGATCAACTAATCTTCTTCCTTCACTATTAGATGATATAAATTTAAGTTCTTGTAGTAATTCTAATATAGGTAATTCATCTTTATCTGTATTGTATTCTGGTAATTCAACATTTAAATTTTTATTACTAAATACATCTTCAAACCATGAACGTGCTTCACGTGCTTTTTCTTCACCATAATATATTTTTACTAATTCCCCAGCAAGATTCTTTTTAGCTTCCATAGGATGACCTTTAAGAATTTCTTCTACTTCATTCATAGGAATTTCTGTTATCATTTCATAATAATTCTTCATCAAATCATCTGAAATAGACATAATTTTACCAAACATATCTGTTGGACTATCTTGAACTGAAATATAGTTCCCTAAAGATTTAGACATTTTTTCTACACCATCAAGACCTACAAGTATAGGCATTATCATACATATTTGTTGTTCTTGACCAAAGTTTTTTTGTAAATCTCTTCCTCTTAATAAATTGAATTTTTGTTCTGTTGCTCCAAGTTCTACATCTGCATGTAATTCAACTGAATCATATGCTTGTAATATAGGGTACATAAATTCAATTAAAGATACTGGTTGATTATTAGAAAGTCTTTTAGAAAAGTCTTCCCTTTGTATCATTTGAGAAACTGTAAACATAGAAAGTAATTTTAATACCTCATCAAGTTTTAAAGTTTCTAACCATTCATGATTATACACAACCTTTATTTTATCTAAATCAAGTATTATACTAACTTGTTCTAAGTATGTCTTTATATTTTCTTTAATTTGATCAAAAGATAGTACTTTTCTTGTTTCAGATCTACCTGTTGGATCTCCAATTCTTGCAGTAAATGTACCTATTAAGAAATTAACTTCATGTCCTAATTCTTGAAATTGTTTTAATTTTCTTAAAGGGACAGCATGTCCTAAATGTAATTCACTTCCTGTAGGATCTATTCCTAATTTTACTTTTAATGGTTTATTGTTTCTTATTGAATTTTCAAGTTTTGATTTAAATTCATTTATATTTAATATTTCATCGCATCCTCTACTTAAAATTTCAAATTGTCTTTCAACTTCTTTTTTTATATTCTCTTCCAACATAATTACTCCTAACCGCTATTTCTAAGTCCAGTAGCTATACCATTTATACTTGTGTGTATTGCTTTATTTATATTTTCATCTTGTAATCCATTTCTTTCAAGCTCTATCAATTTAATTTGAATATGATTAAGAGCATTAAAGTATGGTAATCTATTTTTCAAACTTATAGTTAACATATCATTATCTTCTAATAGATATTTAATCCCTGTTATTTTCTTTAATAAATTAAATGTTAAAATATATTCGTTATATATATCATTATATATTTTATTTCTTAGATTTTCATCACTTACAAGTTTTGAATATTCTTTGGCTATATTCATATCAGTTTTTGAAAGAACCATTTCTAAATTAGATAATAGCCCTTTAAAGAATGGCCATTTTTTATACATTTCTTGTAAAATTTCAAGACCATTAGGTCTAGTGTTTATAAACTCTTCAAATGAAGTTCCTACACCATACCATCCTTGTAACATTACTCTGCTTTGTGACCAAGAGAATACCCATGGTATTGCTCTTAAATTTTCTATATCGAATACTTTTTTCCTTGCCGATGGTCTTGATCCTATATTTAAAGAAGAAACTTCTCTAATAGGTGTTGATTGGAAAAAGTAATCTGAAAATCCTTCAGTATTATATACTAAATTTCTATATTTTTCATAACTTAAATCTGATATATAGTCCATAATATTTTCATATTTAATTTCATCTTTTATATCATCTTTTAATGTTTTTTCTAAAGTAGCAGAAAGCAGAGCTTCTAAATTACTCATTCCTAAATCAAGATTTCCGTATTTAGCTCCTATTACTTCTCCCTGTTCAGTAAGCCTAATTTCACCACTAATAGAACCACTAGGTTGTGATAATATAGCTTCATAACTAGGTCCACCACCACGACCTACAGTACCTCCACGTCCATGGAAGAAACTAAGTTTAACATCATATTCTTTAGAAAGATTCATTAGTTCACTTTGAGCTTTGTATAAAGACCAACTAGAAGAAATATATCCTCCATCTTTATTACTATCAGAATATCCTAACATTATTTCTTGTTTATTTGAATTATTTTTCAACCATTGCTTAACTATATCAAATTCAAACCATCTCTTCATTATTTTTCTTGAATTTTTTAAATCTTCTACACTTTCAAATAAAGGAGAAATTGAAATATCGTTATTTAAATCAAATTCTTTTAAAAGTAGTGCAAGTTCTAACATATCAGAAACCTCTATAGTATGTGAGATTATATTATGTTTAATTATAGAATTTCCAAATATATCTACTAATTGTCTTGCTGTTTCAAATATGTCTAGTTCTTTTTGCAATAATTCAGATTTATTACAATTTACTGACTTTAGTTTTCTTGGTTCATTTTCTAATTGATATAATAAGATTTCAATTTTTTCATCATTATTTAATGAAGAATAGTTATTTATTACATTTGCATTTTTTAATAATTCATCTATACAGTATTCATAAACACTAGAATCCTGTCTTAAATCTATTGTGGATAAATGATATCCAAATATTCTAACGGCTTCTATTAATTCGTTTAATCTACCATAAGATAATATTTCACCGTTATATAGATCTATAGATGTTTTTATTATTAATAAATCATTTAATAAATTTTCAGCATTGTAGTATAAGTTATAATTAATATTTTCCTTATTAATAACTAGTTTATTATATACATCTTCTAAACTATTAATTATATATGAAATAGCTTTTCTATATGGTTCATATATTCTATGTTCAGAAGTTTCATTAGATTTATTTGATAAATCTTTAAGTTCTTTTGTTACAGAATTTTTTAATTCAGATATAGAGAATTCTCTATATAGTAGTTTTAATTCATCTATATAGTAAGTAAGTATCATATCAAGTTGTAAATAAGCTGCATCTTTTAAAGTATTGCATGTAACAAATGGATTTCCATCCCTATCTCCACCTATCCAAGTTCCCATTACAACTGGTATATAGCTTGTATTGTTTAACCCTATTTTTTTAACCACATCATTAAATTTTAAATTAATTTTAGGTATGGCTTTTAAAAAAGTTGATTTATAATAACCAAGTGAATTGGTAATTTCATTACTTACTCTTAATTTAGAATTTCTCAATACATCTGTTTGCCAAAGTAAAGTTATACTTCTTTTTAATTCGTTGTACCATTCATCTTCTGATAATAGATTATATAATACTAAATCATATTTTTCTAATATTCTATAAATATTTTCAGTTAAATCTAATACAGATTTTCTTTGTACTTGTGTAGGATGTGCTGTAAGTACAGGTACAACTAATATATCTTTTAATTTTTCATCTAATTTTTCTTTATCAATATTATTAAAGTTTAAATTTTCAAGATTTCCTTTAAAATATTTTTTCTCAATCTTATTACTTTTAATAATTTTAGATTGGTAGACATCTTCTACTATATTAATCAAAAGAGGTAATATAGTTAAAAGTCTTACAATTTTCGACATATCTTTTGGTGTTGATATATATGATTCTATATTACCATTTTCTAATATATCATCTATAGATATATCAGAAACTATTTCAGATAAAATATCTTTTATAATAGATATTTCTTTTAACATAACACTTTTATCTAATTGTATTTCTTTATTAGGTTTTAAAATAACACTTTCCATGTTTTACCTCACATTATTTTTTCTTAGATCTATTATTATTTCTTCTTCCTTTTTTATTATCTCCACCTTTGTCAGAATTTGCAACTTCTACCATAGGTTTATCATTTCTTGATCTAGTTTTATTTAATGTTTTTAATATAAGTTCAGCCTCTTCAAAAGGAACACTTACAAATGAGAAATTAGGCATAACTTTAACATCTTTTATTTTTCTTCCTGGTATCTTAGTTTTTTCATGTATTAATTTCAATAATTTATTTACATTTAATCCATCTTTTTCACCAAGTGCTATAAACAGTCTTGTTGTATCCTTCATTTCTACGCTAACATTTTTAATCTTACCATAGCTAGTTGCTATAAATTCATCATCATATACATGTCTTAATAAAGATGCAACTACAGCTTCTGTATTTTTACCTTTAAGTAATTTTTGCGCTAATTCTAAATATGGCTTATAATCACTTTCTATCATTATTTCTTCAACTGAAGCAACTAACATTTCTTCTTTTGCTCTTAAGATATCTTCAACATTAGGTATTTGTTCTTTTTTAATATCTGATTTAGTTTCTCTTTTTATTTGTGCTAACT
This sequence comes from Pseudostreptobacillus hongkongensis, assembly GCF_001559795.1. Classification (NCBI taxonomy): domain Bacteria; kingdom Fusobacteriati; phylum Fusobacteriota; class Fusobacteriia; order Fusobacteriales; family Leptotrichiaceae; genus Pseudostreptobacillus; species Pseudostreptobacillus hongkongensis. The sequence continues at coordinate 15,741 of NZ_LOHY01000021.1, forward strand.
TTCTTGATTCTTGTGGAGTTACAAATGTTATTGCCACCCCTTTATTACCAGCACGTCCTGTTCTTCCTATTCTATGAACATAAGAATCAGACTCTTGAGGTATAGAATAATTAATTACATGTGTTAAATTACTTACATCTATACCACGTGCTGCAACATCTGTTGCAACAAGTATAGTTAATACTTTATCTCTAAATAAATTTAATGCTTTTTCACGAAGACCTTGAGTAATATCACCATGAATTGCTTCTGCGTCATAGTTACGTGCTTTTAATTTATTTGTTACTTCATCAACTTCTGATTTAGTTCTACAAAATACTATACCATAAAAATCAGGCTTATAATCTAGCACTCTACATAAAGCTTCAAATTTATCTTCACGTCTAACCTCAAAATATATTTGCTCTGTTAAATTTGTAGTTAATTCTTTTTTCTTAACTTTTAATATTTTATGATCTGGCATAAATCTTTTAGCTATAGCTAAAATAGGTTTAGGTATAGTTGCTGAGAAAAATAGCATTTTCTTATCATCATTAGTTGATTCAAGAATTAACTCTATATCCTCAATAAATCCCATATTAAGCATTTCATCTGCTTCATCTAAGACAAAATATTCTAACTGATCTAATTTTAATACACCTTTATTTATCATATCAATTACACGACCAGGTGTCCCTACAACAATATCTACTCCCTTTTTTAAATTTTTAATTTGATTTTCTATGGAAGCCCCACCGTAAACAGCTAACACTTTAATATCTTTATTTCCTTTTAAAGTATAAATTTCATCTGATACTTGATTTGCAAGTTCTCTTGTTGGTGCAAGTATCAAAGCTTTTACCTTTTTATTAGGTGTAATACTTTCAAGTATTGGTATAGAAAAAGCTGCTGTTTTCCCTGTACCTGTTTGTGCCTGTCCTATTAAATGTGTTTTCTCTTTTAAAAGTTCAGGTATAACTAAAGCCTGTATTTCACTGGGAGCTTTAAATCCTTTCTTTTCTAATGCGTCAAGCATTTCTTGACTTAAGTCATAATTTTTAAATTCCATTTTCCCTACTTTCTAAAATCTGATGGTTCTTCCAATAAAAATCTACCTAATTTCCCCATCCTATATTCTTTTAATAATCTCTTAGAAATCACTTCAAAACTATATTCTTCTGTTTTATGTATTCCTAATCTATTTTCTAATATTTTAAATATTTCAACATTATCAAGTTTTGATAAATCATTTACTTCTAAAGTATATACTCTAATTAAATCATTTATATTACCATGTTTTTTCATAATATCTAATAATCTATTAGATACTTCTTCAAGAGGAAGTATATCATCCTTTATTGAACCCGTTATGGCTAAGTTAAAAGCTACAAATTGATCTTCAAATTTAGGCCAAAGTATACCAGGTGTATCTAATAATTCAAATTTTTCATCTACAGTAATCCACTGTTTACCACGAGTAAATCCAGGTTTATTCCCTACTTTTGCTTTATTCTTATTTGAAAATTTATTAATAAATTTAGATTTCCCAACATTTGGTATACCTGCAATAAGTGCACGAATTACAGTTTTTCTAAGACCTTTTTTCTTAACCTTTTCAAGTTTTTCCTCATAAATATTAGCAACTATTTTCCTAAGTTCTGAAAAATTTGTATTTTTTTCAACACTTAATGTTAAAAAATAATCTGCCATATCATTTTCTATAAAATAGTCTTTCCATTCTTTTAGTTTTGATTCATCTACTAAATCTATCTTATTTAAAACAACTATTCTTTTTTTATTTTTTGCAAGTTCTTCTATATCTGGATTTTTACTAGAAATAGGTATTCTTGCATCTAGTATTTCTATAACTAAATCTACTATTTTTAAATTTTCAATTATCATGTCACGTGTTTTCTTCATATGACCTGGATACCAGTTAATCAATATACTCATTTTTCCCCTCGCTAGCTATAAATAATACTATTTCACCCTTGATATTTCTTTTTTCAAGCATAGGTATTAATTCATCAATTCTACCACGAATAACTTCTTCATATATTTTTGTTAATTCTCTTGTTATTACAACATATCTATTACCTAGATAATTCTGTATGTCTTTTAATGTTTTAATTATTCTATTTGGTGATTCAAGTATAACTATAACTCTTTCTTCATTTACTAATTTAAGAAATAAAGTTTGCCTTCCCTTTTTTTTAGGTAAAAATCCTTCATAGGCCATTCTTCTCATATCAATTCCAGCAATAGATGCCCCCGTTGTAATAGATGAAGGTCCTGGTATTGATGTAACCTTAATATTTTCTCTTAATGCTGCATCAACAAGTTCAAATCCTGGATCTGATATACAAGGCATACCTGCATCTGTAACTATAGCTACATTTTTATCTTCTCTTAATAACTTTAAAATATTTTCTATTTGGTATTGTTTATTATGTTCATGATACTGGTGTATCTTAGTATTTATATCATAATGTGTTAATAACCTTTTTGTAACTCTAGTATCTTCTGCAAAAATATATTCAACTTCTTTTAAAGTTTTGATAGCTCTAAATGTAATATCCTCTAAATTACCTATAGGTGTACCAACTATATATAGCATATTTACCTCTATTTCTTATCATTTTTTTGATTTTCTTCTAATATTAAATCTTTTTTTGTTTTCTTATCTTTATTAGTTTCTTCTGTATCTGGATCAGATTTAACTTCTTTTCCTAAAAGATAATCTATAGCTGCTTTTAATTGTATATCACCTTTTTTAATGATTTCATCAGCTTTTTCCTTACCTTCAGTTTCTTCTAATATTTTTCTTATTTCCTTTTGTCTATTATTACGTGCTTCTTGAGTTTCACTTGTATATCCTTTATCAGATAATAAAGTGTTCATATTAATTATTATATCTGGTTTTATACCATTTTTATTAATGTTATTATTTTTAGGAGTTGCATATTCAGCTATAGTTAACTTAATAGCGTCTTTATCCCCTGGATAATTATATATACCTTGAGCAACACCCTTTCCATAAGTTTTTGTTCCTATTATTGTAGCACGTTTGTAGTCTTTTAAAACTCCAGTAACTATTTCAGAAGCAGATGCCGATCCTTTATTTACAAGAACAACCATATCACCTTTATATATTTGTTCTCCTACTCTTGTATACTTCTTATCATAACCACTTTTAGTTTTTAATGTTACTATTAAATCTTCTTTTACAAATTGTGAAGCTATATCAACTGCTTCATTTAAAGACCCACCTGGATTAGTTCTAAGATCAAATATTAATTTTTTCATTCCTTGTTTTTCAAGATCTAAAATAGCATTTTTTATTTCTTGACCAACTTCACTACCAAAATTAAGTAAACTTATATACCCTATTTTATTTTCTTTATCCAACATTTTATAATCTACATTATCTAATTTTACTACCTCACGAGTTAGGGTAAATGTTAAAGGTTTTTTAACTCCACGTCTATATACTTCAACTTTAACTTTAGTACCTTCATCCCCTCTTAATTTTTTAGATGTTTCAGTAGCTGTTAAATTAATAATATCTTTATCATCTATTTTAGTTATAACATCACCAATTTGTATTCCTGCCTTAAAAGCTGGTGCTCCAATGAAAGGTGAAATAACTTCCATATAGTCACCTTTTTCTTTTCTTATAGACATCCCTACACCTACATAAACTCCATCCATACTTTCATTAAGACTTGCAAGTTCTTTTTCACTTAAGTATTCAGAATAAGGATCTTCTAAACTTTTTAAAACACCACGAAGAGCTGCTTCATACAATTCTTCTTTGTTAACTTCTTTTGAACCAACCCATCTTTCATTTATATAATTTATTGTTTGAACTAATTTATTTATATTTTTTAAATCAACACTTGCATTTGCTCTTTCTTTAGCCGGAACTTCTTTAAATTCTTCACTTTTATTATTTGAATATGAAAAGCAACCAAATGTTGCAATTAAAGCTAAAACTATTAAATTTTTCTTATTTATCTTCATTTAATCACACCTTTCTACATAAATTAAATATTCTTTATTTCCCTTTCCACCTAATATAGGTGAATCAATTATTTCTATTATTGTATATCCATTTTCTTTAAATGAATTTACAACTTTTTTTATAGCTTCTTGTCTATATTCTTCTTCAATTACTATACCATTTTTAGATATTTTTTCAGGTACTAATTCAAATTGTGGTTTAATTAATGCAATAACTTTATATTCCTTATCTCCAAATTTGCTAAAATAAGGAATTACTTTAGTAAGAGAAATAAACGAAACATCTATGACTATATAGTCAACTTTGTCGTCTATTTCTAAATCTCTTATGTGTGTTTGTTCAATAGAACATACTTTTTCATTATTTCTAATTTTATAATCCAATTGATTTGTACCAACATCGTTAGCATAAACAAAACTTGCACCATATTGTAAGGCACAATCTGTAAAACCACCAGTTGAAGCCCCTATATCTAAAACTTTCTTATCTTTTAAATCTAGATTCCAATAGGTTATAGCTTTTTCAAGTTTTAATCCTCCACGACTAACATATTTTAACTTATTTTTTATCTTAATATCTTTAATATTTTCTTCTTTAAATTGAGTTCCTGCTTTAGTTTCGGCCTTATCATTAACAATAACATTACCAGCCATTATTTCTCTTTTAGCTTTTTCTCTTGAATCAAAATAACCTAAGTCAACTAATATAACATCTAATCTTTTTTTCATTAACTTAATAAATATCCTTTCATTATAAATGAAATAACTATACCAAGAATTGCTCCCATTAATACTTCAAATCCTGTATGACCTAAGAATTCTTTCAATTCTTCAAATTCGTGTGTATTTAAAATTGGTAATCCTTCCATTAGATTATTTAATATTTTTGCATGTTTACCTGCTTCTTGCCTAATACCTGTAGCATCATACATAGTAACTATAGCAAAAATAGTAGCTATAGCAAATTCTGTCGTTGAAAACCCTTTAACAAGTCCTACACTACATGCTAAAGAAACAGTTGATGATGAATGTGAACTAGGCATACCACCTGTAGAGAATAACCTTCTAAAATCAAACTTACCAACTGTTATCAAAGGAGAAATACATTTATATGCCTGAGCAATAAAAGCACTTAAAAATACTACATCAAGTATCTTATTTCCAAATATAAAACCACTAGACATTTTTATCCCTCTTTGATTTTTTAAATTCCATAAATTCACGAGTTATTGGTCCTAATTTATTATTATTTCTATTTTCTTTAAAAAATATCATAATTTTTCCTACAGATCCAACATAAACTGCACCACTTTTTTTCTCTATTTCAGTTCCTAATTCTCTTGTTGCATCTTCTAAACTATTTTGTAATAATTTAACCTTCATTAATTCATTTTTATCAATATATTGTTTAATACTATCAATAACACTATCAGTTACACCGTCTTTACCTACTCTTACCATAGGTTCTAAATTATGAGCTCTTTTTCTTAAAAAGTTTCTTTCTTGACTTGTCAATATAATCTACCTCTCTTAAACATTTATTTTCATTATACCATATTTAACGTATTTCACCAAATAAAAGCTATATTTTAGAAGTAGTTTTTAAATATAAAATTAATTGTTTTAACTAATTGAAAGTAATATAATTAATTAAAAGAATAAAGGTGGTGTAATATATGAAAATATTCGACTTTATAATAGTAACTATTCTAACAACTCTATTATATATATTTGGAATGGATTTTTTCATTTTTCTGCTATATCTACTTGATTTCTTATAATAGTCTCATATATTTTTGTATGGTGTTTAGTATATTCATTTAATGATAATGATATAATAAATGGATAAAAACAATCAATAACGATTGTTTTTTATTTTCTTTTTAATTAAAAAATCGCAGAATAAACTGCGATTTTTATATTTAAATAATTAGTTAATTAATTAGTGTTTGTGTCCACAAGAACATCCGGCTTTCATATCTATAACCATTCTTCCTTGTATTTTTCCTTGTTCCATTTCTTCAAATATTGCTGGAGCTTCTTCTATAGTTCTAGTTTGAACTACTGGTACTACTAATCCTTGTGCTCCAAATTCAAATGCTTCTTTTAAGTCTTCTCTTGTACCAACAAGTGATCCTATAATTTCTATTCCATCTAATACAGTCTTAACTATTGAAACATCCATTGTTTCTGAAGGAAGACCTACTGCAACTACTTTACCAGCTGCTCTTGCTGAATCTATTGCTTGGTTAAATGCAACTTTTGAAACTGCTGTAACAACAGATATATGTGCTCCACCATTAGATAATTCTAATATTTTTTTAACTGGGTCTTCTTTTTTACCATTTATTACATAGTCTGCTCCAACTTCTTTAGCTAAAGCTAATTTATCATCGTTAATATCTACTGCAACAACGTTAGTATTAAATACTTTTTTAGCGTATTGAACTGCTAAGTTTCCAAGTCCACCTGCACCCCAAATTACTACCCATTGTCCTGGTTGAGGTTTTCCTACTTTAATTGCTTTATATGTAGTAACTCCTGCACATGTAATACTACTTGCTTGAGCTGGATCTAATCCTTCAGGAACTTTAACAGCATAATCAGCTGTAACTATACATTCTTGAGCCATTCCACCATCTGCAGTATATCCAGCATTTATTACGCTTCTACATAAAGTTTCATTACCTGTAACACAGTATTCACATCTTCCGCATCCTTCGAAGAACCAAGCTATACTTACTCTATCTCCAACTTTTAATGAAGTAACACCTTCAGCAACTTCTCTAACTATTCCTATACCTTCGTGTCCTAAAATTCTTCCTGGTTTTTTACCGAAATCACCATGAGCAACGTGTAAATCTGTATGACAAACTCCACAATATTCAACATCAACTAATGCTTCTCCAACTTTTAAAGGTCTTAATGAAGTTTCTACAACTTCAACTCCTGTACCTTCTTTATTAACTACTACTGCTTTCATAATTAATCCTCCTATATAACTTTTCTTTGATAATAATATATCATAGTCAGTGTTATTTGTAAATATCTTTTTTATCAAATCAGTATTAGTTTTTTAACTTAATTAAATTTCATATTTTTATAGCTCGAAATATGCTAATATATTTAACTTTTAAAATATGTGACTTTTTTAACCAAATCAATATTTTGTAATCAGTATTAATAAAAAATACGAAATCAGTGTTAAATAAAAAATTGGTATTACTACCAATTTCTATAATTCACGCATTTTGTATAAAAATACAGCTAAAGCCACTGAAACATTTAAAGATTCAATATCTCCATATATAGGTATTATAGTCTTTTGATCAGAAATTGAAATAAATTCATCTGAAACTCCTCCACCTTCATGACCAAATACATATGCATTTTTATCTTCGATTTTTTTAACCTTTCTATAATCAATACTATCTTCTTTTAAGGCTGTAGAAATTATATTATAGTTATTCTCTTTTAAAAATTTAATTATTTCTTCTCTATCAGAATATATCATATTTACTTTAAATATACCTCCCATAGTAGCTCTAACTACCTTAGGAGAAAATACATCTACTGTAGAATTTGTCATTATTAGATTTAAATAGTTTGTTGCAACCATAGTTCTTATAATAGTCCCTATATTTCCAGGATCCTGAACATCATCAAGTATTACAAGATCTCCTTTTAAATCTTTTAATTCAGAAACATTTTTAGAATATATAAGTAATATACCTTGACTATTTCCTTGAGTAGAAACTTGATCAAACAAATTTGAACTTAAAACTGTTAAATTATCATACCTAGAAATATTGTACTTAGAATTATAGTATTCAAACTTATCTTCTCTAACTATTACTTTAGTAAATCTAATATTTTCTTCTAAAAATTTTTCACCTTCAGCTAAGAATATATTATTTCTATCTCTATATTTTTTATCTTTAAGTTTTTTTAGAAATTTAAAATATTTATTATCACGACTAACAATAACTTCTTGCATTATGCCATTACTCCTAATTTTTCCCCACCAATAATATGATAATGTATATGATAAACTGTTTGACCTCCATTAGCATTAATGTTAGTAACAACTCTATATCCTTCTTCATTTATACCTAACATTCTAGCTATTTTGGCTATAGTTAATTGTAATTTACCTAATAGCATAATATCATCTTCAGTTGCATTATCTAAATTTTTTATTTCTTTTTTAGGTATAACTAAAACATGGACTTTTGCAACAGGGGCTATATCTTCAAAAGCTATAAAGTCATCATCTTCATATACTATTTTAGCAGGTATTTCTTTATCTATTATTTTTTTAAATATTGTTGACATTAAAATTTACCTCCACATGATTCAATTTTACCTATACGTGTAGCATGTCTACCACCTTCAAATTCTGAACTTAAAAAGGCATCGATACAAGATTTAGCAAGCTCAATTCCAGTAACTCTTGCTCCTAATACTAAAAAGTTTGCATTATTATGTTGTCTTGAAAGTCTTGCACAAACTTCGTTATTAACTAAGGCAGCACGTATACCTTCAACTTTATTTGCAGCAATTGAAATTCCTATACCTGTTCCACAAATTAATATCCCAAAATCAGCTTTTCCTTCAACCCAAACCTTAGTTGCCTCTTGTGCTATATCTGGATAATCTACTGAATCAACTGAATCAGTTCCAACATTAATAATTTCTATTCCTTTGCCTTCTAAATATTCAACTAATTGATTTTTATATTCTACTCCTGAATGGTCATTTCCTATTACTATTTTCATAAATTACCTCACTTTTTTATTTTATTTTACCATAATTTAAGTTAGAAAGTAAAGAAGACAGAAATTTATTCCGCCTTCATATTATCAGTATTTTCTTTTAAAAATCTTATCCATATTATTATAAACCAAAACATAGAAACTAATCCTTTTATTACCATACTAAAATGAATAGTCCACCATATTCCAACTAATCCAAATACTGGTAAAAGTATTTTAACTATAGGTATTCTAATTGCCGTACCAAATATAGAAATAAAATTAGGTTCACGGGTTTTACCTATACCATTAAAGGCACCTGTTGTTATAGATTCTATTCCTTGTGGTATTTGTGCAAGTCCGATAATAGTTAAGTATTTAGTCCCTTCATTAATCAATTTTTCATCTGATAAGAATATTTCATATAAAGGTCTAGCTAAAAATACAAATATTAACGTTAATATAAAACATAAAATTGATATACTAATAACCGATATCTTATAAATACTTGATATTCTAGAATATCTTTTTGCACCATAATTGTGTGCTATAAATGTAGCAACTGCTATTGAAAACCCACTAGCTATATTCCATGAAAAAGATTCAAGTTGTACTCCTAATCTTTGCACTCCTAATATACTTTCATCTACTTGTGATATCATTTGAGCAATAACTATTGCAATTAATGTAAATAAGGCCTGTCCTAAACCACTAGGTAATCCTATCTTAATTACATTAACATAGTATTTAAATTCATCAATCACAAATATTTTAATATTATTAAAAATTGATTTTTTTCTTTTAAAGTATAAATATAGTATAAAGCAAGATAAAATTTGTGATATTAAAGTAGCAATAGCTGCCCCTCTCACTCCTTCTTTCATTATTCCTAAAAAGAAAAAATCAAGAAATATATTCATTATTAAACCGGAAGATAATATTATGAAAGGTCCCATGGTATCTCCCTTTCCATTTATTATCGCTGCCAATGTTTGCCCAATAAATAAAAATATAAATCCTATACTTGAAATTTTCAAAAATTCTATTGCTGGATATAAATAAATTTGATTTTTAACTCCAACTAACATTATAAAACTTGGTGCAAATACAAAAGTTATTAACATATAAATAAGAGATAATATAAACGCAAGTATCAAGGATACTCTAGCATATATTTTAGCTTTATTTATACTACTTGCTCCTATAGATTGTGCAACATATATTTGTGCTCCATTTTTAGTTATAAATAATAAAGCATAACTAAAACTAAGAAAGAAACTTGCTGCAGTAACAGATGTAACAGCATTATCTCCTACATAATAACTGACAAATTTTATACTTATCAAATTATAAAAAATAGAAACTAATGATGTCATTATTATTGGTATAGATAATTTAAAAAGATTTTTTGTTATATCACCTTCTAATAATTCTAAATTCTTATTCATTCTAACTCCCTTAAAGTAAAAAAGGACATATCGTCCTTTTTACTATTTTCTAATTCCTAATCTTTCAATTAATTCTCTATATTCATCAACATTTCTGTTTTTGATATAGTTTAATAATCTTCTTCTTTTACCTACTAATTTTAATAATCCTGCTCTTGAATGAACATCTTTAAAATGGAATTTTAAGTGTTCAGTTAAGTGATTAATTCTTTCTGTTAAAATTGCTACTTGTACATTTGCTGATCCTGTATCTTTAGCATCTCTTCCAAATTCAGCTACTATTTCAGCTTTACTTCTCATTGCCATTGTATTCCTCCTAATATTTATTATCTAAACCAAGCATATATTCGGCAAAAAATACATTCTTAGTTCAAATTCAATTAATTTTATCATAAACTTGATTTTAATTCAAGTTTTTTATGATTAAAACTCATATCCTTGTCATTTAAATATGATAAATATCTTGTATTAATGTTTTATTTTATTATTCTAATTAATTTACATATAGTTATAAATGTAATAATCTATGATTAATTTTATATAATTTTATTCATACAAAAAAGAGCAAATGCTCTAAATTTTTGAATAAAGTAGTACTGGACAATGATCAGAACCTTCTATTTCTGAGTGAATTTCAGCATCTACTATCTTATCTTTTAGACTATCTGAAACACAGAAATAGTCTATTCTCCACCCTGTATTATTTTTTCTTGCATTTCCACGATATGACCACCAACTATATGCATATTCTTTATTTGGATAAAAATATCTAAATGTATCTATAAACCCACTTTCTAATAATTCTGTAAATTTATTTCTTTCTTCTATTGTAAATCCTGCATTTCTTGTATTTGTTTTTGGATTTTTAAGATCTATTTCACAATGCGCCACGTTTAAATCTCCACAAACTATAACAGGTTTAGTTTTTTCTAGATTTTTTAAATATTTTCTAAATTCATCTTCCCATACCATTCTATAATCTAATCTTTCAAGTTCAGATTTTGAATTAGGTGTGTATACAGTTACAAAATATATATTATCATACTCAGCTGTTATTACTCTTCCCTCTTTATCATGTTCTTCTATCCCTATTCCATAAGTTACACTAATAGGTTTAATTTTAGTAAATATAGCTGTTCCTGAATATCCTTTTTTCTCTGCATAGTTATAGTATGTATAATATCCCGGTAACTCTAAATCTAATTGACCCTCACTTAGTTTTATTTCTTGTAGTCCGATAATATCAGGTTTTTGATTTTCAAAATATTCCATAAACCCTTTTTTTAGAACTGCACGTAATCCATTCACATTCCAAGAAATATATTTTTTCATATATGTTCACCTCTTTCTTTCATTCAATATATTTTACAAAATTTATGATTTATTTTCAATCTTTTTAGGTAAACTAAAATATCAA
>NZ_LOHY01000022.1 GCF_001559795.1 Pseudostreptobacillus hongkongensis
GCTGCAAGGCATTGCCGGTACATCCGCAGCCCGTGAACGTGGCGAAGGTTTCCAGCAGGCCGTTGCTGCTCACAAGTTTAATGTTCTGGCCAGCCAGCCTGCAGATTTTGATCGCACCAAAGGCTTGAACGTAATGCAGAACCTGTTGACCGCTCATCCGGATGTTCAGGCTGTATTCGCGCAGAATGATGAAATGGCGCTTGGCGCGCTGCGCGCACTGCAAACTGCCGGTAAATCGGATGTGATGGTCGTCGGATTTGACGGTACACCGGATGGCGAAAAAGCGGTGAATGATGGCAAACTAGCAGCGACTATCGC
>NZ_LOHY01000023.1 GCF_001559795.1 Pseudostreptobacillus hongkongensis
CCACTAGGATCAGGAACTGAGCAATGATGTTCTGTCTCACCACTTCTTTTCAACATTATACTGGATGTCCTAGTTAATGAAATAAGAAAAGAAAAGGAACAAAAGGTATACAGATAAGGCAGGAAGAAATAAAACTGTCTTTGTTCACAAATGACATGATTGTTCATACATAAAATCTGAAAGAACTGACCAAAAAACAAACAAACTAATAAACTGGAATTAATAAGTGCTTATAGTAAGGTTGCAAGACATGTGATTAATATACAAAAGTCAATCACTTTCCTATAT
>NZ_LOHY01000024.1 GCF_001559795.1 Pseudostreptobacillus hongkongensis
GATATATACAGTAATAAATGTTCCTATTGTGGTATCACAACAGATGTAGTCAGTTCTGAATTATTTGAAATTGATCATTTTGTATGCGAATCATCATTTAATGGAAACTCTATAAAAGCAGGGGAAATAAATAATTTAGTGCTTTCATGTAAGAAATGTAACAGAGCAAAGAAAGATTTTATATGGAACGAATTATATTCCTCAAAATTTAATGTTGATGATGAAAGTATAACAGAATTATTTTATAG
>NZ_LOHY01000025.1 GCF_001559795.1 Pseudostreptobacillus hongkongensis
CTGATCATTTAACTGTATGAAAGGTCGATAATAGAACTGAAGTATTACAAGTAGTGTGTGGTGCAACTCATCATAAAGAAGGAGAGACAGTTGCAATGGCACAAATAGGTGCAGAACTTGATAAAGAATTTGTGATTAAAAAAGGTAAGATAAGAGGAGAAGAGTCAAATGAAATGCTTTGTTCTGAAACAGAATTAAAAGTAGGTCCAGGAAATGATGGCATAATAATATTCCCAGAAGATACAAAATTAGGTATACCTTTAGATGAATATGATGGTTTAAATGATAC
>NZ_LOHY01000026.1 GCF_001559795.1 Pseudostreptobacillus hongkongensis
CTGTATGAATGTACAGTACATCCAGTGACGACAAAGATCAACCCTATTTTCGGAAAGAGCCTCGCAAATTTTGGCGTTGGTGGCGGGAAAACATAAATTAATCTTGCCCCTTAAGAATAAGTTGCCTATTTTCGTAGTTAACGGATCCGTTAATGTGAATCATTCTTTTATGTTATGATTTTAAAAGGAATTTTATGAAAAGCCTCTCCTATAAGCGGATCTATAAATCACAAGAATACCTGGCAACGTTGGGCACAATTGAATACCGATCATTGTTTGGTAGTTACAGCCTGACCGTTGACGACACGGTGTTTGCGATGGTTTCTGA
>NZ_LOHY01000027.1 GCF_001559795.1 Pseudostreptobacillus hongkongensis
ATCGGGAATGATCTTTTTCAGCAGCGGCAAATCTTTGCTATAGATCTGATCCTGCAACGCCACGTTAGCGGTACTCACCACCAGCGTTTTTTGCTCTTCGCGGGCAATGGCGATGCCGGGGATCAAATAGGAGAGCGTTTTCCCAACGCCGGTGGGGGCTTCAATCGCCAGATGCCGCCCTTCTTCTCCGGCCAGTGTTTTGGCGACATCCGCAATCATCTGCCGCTGCGGCGCACGGGGAATAAAGTCGGGGATCTGTTCCTGAAGCGCCTTATACCAGGCGGCAATTTGCGCTTTAAGCGCGGCGGTTAATGCCATGAGAAAACCTGAAATACTGTATAAACAGCCAATATTGTGGCATTTTTCGGTTTTCAGGGGTAATGGTTTTTCTGTTTCTGGAAAGCGGCTCGCAATAACCAGCAGGATGATGCGTAAAGCGCTTCGCGCTAAATTCGAACAACATGCAGAACTGCGTACACTCTTGCTGGCAACCGCGTCCGCAAAACTGGTTGAGCATACGCAAAATGATGCTTACTGGGGAGATGGCGGTAATGGTCAGGGCAAGAATCGCCTGGGGTACCTTTTAATGGCGTTGCGCGGACAATTGGCTGCGGAGAAGTAACGCATCGGGTGGCTTGTGGGCGTTAAAACAGAGAAATCTTTTTGCCGCGCTCGCAAATGGCTGACAAGTGCTTGTTGTGAAATGCCGGATGCGGCGCGAGCGCCTTA
>NZ_LOHY01000028.1 GCF_001559795.1 Pseudostreptobacillus hongkongensis
AAAGAAATTAAAGCTAGAATAAATAGCATTAATAATTCAAAACAGATAACTAGTGCTATGAATATTGTTTCTTCAACTAAATTTAAAAAATTTCAAGTACTTACCTTTAAAACTAGAGAATATGAAAAATCTTTAGAATATGCTTTATATAACTTATTAAATCATATAGGTAATAGACATAATATTTTATTTGAGGGTAAAAAAGAAGTTAAAAA
>NZ_LOHY01000029.1 GCF_001559795.1 Pseudostreptobacillus hongkongensis
CATCTAATGCCAAGCTTGGTTAAGGTGCAAATATCCCAACCGATGTCCTTATCAACATCTGTGAAGCAATGAATTGTAAATTATAGGACATCATGGAAACAATAAAGGATTAGGATTTGTTATTACCAATGACTCGCAATAAATCCGTTGAACTCATCAATATGTGCATGGTCTATGATAGATACGGTAATGTTCTAGTTTAGGGAGTAGTCAGTAAGGACTCTGTTGGTTAATTTTTTCTGGTGGTCATGTTGAGAATAGAAATTGTGTTGTT
>NZ_LOHY01000030.1 GCF_001559795.1 Pseudostreptobacillus hongkongensis
CCCTTAATGTTGGTCCAACCCTGGATCCGCGTTTTCAGACCTATCGCTATTTGCGTACACCGGAAGAACCGGTAAAACGCGATAGCCCACGCCGTGCCTTCCTGATGATTATGTGGGGCATTGTCGGGGGGCTGATCGGGGCTGGTGTCGCATTAACCCGCCGTTGCTCGAAATAGCAACACAGTTGCGGTGAGCACAAAGGCGCTCGCCGCTTATTCAAAGAGAATCGATGTGAAAGTACTGACTGTATTTGGT
>NZ_LOHY01000031.1:0-24826 GCF_001559795.1 Pseudostreptobacillus hongkongensis
AAGAATAATGATATAAAATATTCAGAAGGAACATTAGGATTAAATGTTGGTATTGATGTATATACTGATTATAACAAAAATAATTTAGCTGGATTTTATTTTGGTTATTCAAATTCAACAAAGAAAGTTAGAAATTCAAAATTAGAAAAACAAATTGGAAGAGTAAAAACAGATATGTTTGCATTTGGATTTACTGATACATTTGAAAATGAAAATTTCTATGCAGATACAGTATTACAAGTTGCAGCTTTAAAGAATAGATATGATTTAAATTCAAAAGAAATAGGTAATACAGGTGTTATAGTTACAAGTTCATTAGAAGTAGGAGCTCCAGTATATTTTGATACTAATAAGGAAAAAGGTATGAAATATTTAGTTGAACCACAACTACAATTAATTTATCAATTTGGTAAAAATAGTGATATATTAAGTCAAGGAGTTAAATATGGTTTAGGTCATTCATTAACAGGTAGATTAGGATTAAGAGTTGGATATGCTACAACTAATGTAAATAATAAAAATGGTATGGGATATGCCTTATTTAATCTATGGGAAGAATTTGTAAATACAACAAAAGTATCAAAAGGGAAAAAAGAGTTTAAACCAATAAACTCTAAAGTATGGATAGAAGCAGGATTTGGTGCTAATATTCCTGTAACTAAACGTTTAAGTACATATTTTGAAGCAACTGCGGAAAAATCAATTTATGGTGCAAATAAATATGGTGTAAAAGGAGTTTTAGGATTTAATTACGAAAGATAAAAATAAGGAGAAGAAGTAGAAAAACTGATAGCGGATGCTGTAAAGGCTCAAGCTGAAAAGATAACTAGATTATAAACATCTGTTTCAAAAAATATATAATATATAGACCTAAATTAGAGGGGAATTATCCCCTCTTTTTAAACTAGGTCTTTCCCAATTTTAATCATATACTTTATAAAGAATTCAAGTTTCCAAGTATGAGTTAGAGGAGGAATATATTTTTTCTTCTATTTTTGAACTTTAACAATATCATAATCAAATTCACTTGAAAATATTTCAAATTCTTTAATTTCTTCTAAAACATAAATATTATCCTTAATATTACAATAAAGACTTCCTGTAAGTGTTTTAATAACTAAGGACTTAAGAATTTTATTAAATAGTTTTTTCTCTCCGTTAGAGTCATATGGAAAGTATTTCTTGTTATTATATTTAATAAAACAATCACTTTGAATTTTCCTTGGAGCAATTATAGCTAATATTGTATCTAATTGTAGGGCAAATTACTGATTGTATTTTTGGATGTAGTGGTTTAAGAATTCATTAGCTTGCTCTATTTTTCTTATACCGTGTCTTTTAAATTCTATATGCAATCTTGATTATAATGTTTGCTGTAACCTTTCTACTCTACCTTTAGCTTGTGGGACAGAAGTAACAGATATTTCTATACCTAGTTGACTACAAGCATATTGAAATTGAGTTAAAGTATTTTAGAAATATCATTTGTATTTTTCCTTTTATATTCAAAAACGCTTCTCGCATCAGTGTATAGTTTGAAAGGTATACCAAAATTTGTAATCATTTGTTTAGTTATATTGTAGTATCCCTTTAAAGTTTCTTGAGTATCAAAGTAAGCACCAACTATCATACTAGTTGAATCATCTATAGCAGTATGAATATGCCATATTTCGCCATTTCCAACCCAATCAAGAGAAGAAGCATAATTCACAGGCATATTTTTTATTGCACGAGTAGGGTGCAAATTTTTAGTTTCTAGAGCTTCTAGGAATTTAATATGACGATTAATTTCTTTTTTAGCTTTAATAATATCATTTTCTTGTTTAAGTTTTAGTAAATACTTTTATTATTGTATTATTAATTTCTTTAGAAATAGTAGTTGAAGGTTTTTTATTTCTATTACCATGAATAAAACTAGTTTTCCCTTCATTTTTGAATTTAATGATAAATTGATTTGTCTACGAGTTAAATTTAAAATAAAAGAAGCTCTATTCTTGTTAATTTTACCTAAAACTAAATCATTAATAATATTATATTTATTTAATTCATTCATTCTTAAAAAAATACTTTTCATAATTACCTCATTTTTAATTAAAGATAATTACATAATAATCTAATAATATTAAATAATTAATTGCATTTATATTTTTAATTTGAGACATTCTCATTTTTATTTACATTTTTATATTGACATTAACAACATTATCATATTTATTTAATAAAAGGAAGTTAAAAAACTGTAAATTACCTTTTAAATTACTAAAAAAAATTGTATAATATACTAAAAATATTAGAGGTGCTATAATGAGATTAATATATATAGGAATAGGTGCTGCAATAGGTGCTATATTTAGATATTCGTTTTCTTTTTTAAATATACCGTATAATAAGACATTGTATATAAATATAATAGGGTCTTTTTTGATGGGCTATTTTACATATAAATATAAAGATATAAATCCAAATATTAAAGTTTTTTTAACAGTTGGTTTATGTGGCGGATTTACAACATTTTCAACATTTTCTTTAGATATAGTTAAAATGATAGAGTTAAATAGATTTTTTGAAGCAGGCATATATATATTTTTAAGTGTATTTTTATCTGTTTTAGCACTTTTATTAGGAATGTATTTAGGAGGATAAAATGAGTATATATTTTGATAATGAAGCTAGTACTAAAATTTTAGATATATTTAAAGAAGATCTTGTTAGAATATATGGAATGTATGGTAATCCATCATCTACTCATTCTTTAGGTAAAAAATCAAGATATGAAATAGAAAAAGCACGTGAATATATAGCTAAAAGTTTAAATATTCTAAGTAGAAACTTGATATTTACATCGGGTGCTACTGAATCAACTAATTTAATAATAAAGGGAATAGCAGAAAAAAAGGTAAAGGACACATAGTAACAACAAGTATTGAACATCCCTCAGTTTTAAATGTGTGTAAATATCTTGAAAATAAAGGATTTAGAGTTACATATATTAAACCTGATAAGACTGGAGATATATCGGTTAAAGACGTAGAAGACGCTATTGAAGAAGATGCCTTTTTAGTTAGTATTATGGCTATTAATAATGAAAATGGTAAAAAATTTCCTATTAAAGAAATATCAAAAGTTTTAAAAAATAAAAATATTTATTTTCATAGTGATATAGTTCGATATTTAATCAAAGAAAAAATGGATATTCAAGAATTGGGAATAGATGCATTTTCTGCTTCTTTTCATAAATTTCATGGACCTAAAGGACTTGGTCTTTGTTATATAAATTCTAATATACCTTATACAAAGTAAATTCATGGAGGGGAAAATGAAATAAATAAACGTTCAGGTACTGAAAATCTTAATTCTATTATACTTGGGTTTGAAGTGTATAAATATATGAATGAAAATATTGAAAAAAATAGGAAAATATTAGATGATTTAATGAGCTATTTCATATCAAATTAGATATATTAAAAGATAAAGTAAAAATAAATTAAAGAGGTATAAATATATTAAATCTACAAATTATAGGGAAAGATATACAATATATTTTACCACTTTTAGATATGGAAGGAGTGTGTGTTTCTGGGGGTTCTGCATGTCAAAGTAGATCACTTAGGTTCTCTCAAGTATTACTTGAACAAGGTTTAAGTGTTGATGAAGCTATGAGTTCAATAAGAATTAGTTTTTCTATAGAAAATAGTTTTGATGAAATAGATTCATTTATAGATATATTGAAAAAAATATTGTAAGAGGTGATTTTATGAAATACATTAATTTAAAGCTTCATTCGGAATATTCATTTCTTGAGGGTGTTGGTAGCTTAAAAGAGTATGTAGAAAGCATAAAAAATAGAATAACTAAGAAAAACGATTTGATGGCAAATGTTGTTATAACAGATGTTAGTGAAAGGTCAGAGTATTTTTTGTTTCCAAGAGAAATGAATATATTAGGAAGTTTATTTAAACAAGAGGATATATGTATATTTAGATATAATAAATTAGATGATGATAAATATGCTATTAAGGATATACAAAATATTAAAAATTTAAAATTAAAGTTAAAAATAGAAGAAAGTTTTAATAAAAGGGATGAACTTATAGACCTTATTAAAACACACAAGGGAAATAATAGGATAAAGATATATAAGGTAGAAAATAGGAAAATAAATGTTACTGAAATGGATTCTAAGTATAATATAGAAATTAATTAAGAAGTTATAACTAAACTTGTTGATTTATTAGGTGAATCTAATGTTAAGGTAACGTTGTAAATATAGTAGATAAGGAAATAATAATGAAAAATGAACAAAAATGTAAACCGTTTTTAAAATGGGCAGGGGGTAAAGGACAATTAATTGAGGAGATAGAAAAATTTTATCCATTTAATGATAAAATAAATAAATATGCAGAACCTTTTATAGGGGGAGGTGCTATTTTATTTGATATTTTAAATAAATACGATTTAAAGAATATATATATAAGTGATATTAATAAAGAGTTGTTAAATTGTTATATTGTAATAAAGGAAAATGTAGGTTTATTGATAAATTTATTAAAAAAAATGGAAATAGAATTTTTGGATAAAATAGAAGAAGAAAGAAAAATATATTATTATAGTAAAAGAGAAGAATTTAATTTTTTAAAAAAAGACTTAAATAAAAATGCTGTTAAACTTGCGGCTTTGATGATTTTTTTAAATAGAACATGCTTTAACGGTCTTTATCGTGTAAATAAAAAAGGAGATTTTAATGTACCGATGGGGAATTACAAAATGCCTAAAATATGTGATGAAGAAAATCTATTAAATATTTCTGTTAAATTACAAAAGGTGAATATTGTTTATGGAGATTATACAAAATCATATAATTTTGTAGATGAAAATACATTTGTTTATTTTGATCCTCCGTATAGACCGTTAAATAAAACGGCTTCTTTTACTTCTTATACAGAATTTTCTTTTGAAGATAAAGAACAAAAAGAACTTTCAGAGTATTTTGAATTATTGAATAAAAAAAATGCAAAATTATTGTTAAGTAATTCAGATCCTAAAAATGAAAATATTGATGATGATTTTTTTGATGAACTTTATAAGAAATTTCATATAAAAAGAGTAAGGTCACAAAGAGCGATAAATAGTAAAGGAACAAATAGGGGGAAAATAACAGAAATCTTAGTTAGTAATATAAAAATTAAGGAGTGAAAATGAATAAACGAGATTTTAATGAATGGTTAAGTGAATTTAGAGAAAGTATTTCAAATTATAAATACTATATTGATTTTGAAAAAGTTTTTAGAAATGTTGATAAAATAAAGGTTGAATTAAATATTTTAAATTCATTAATAGGGTCTAAAAATATCAAAGAAGATTTTAAAAATATAATTAGTAAATATCCTGAAACATTAAAATGTATTCCGATTTTGTTAGCTGTAAGAAGTAATGAAATATATGCTATTGATTTTGAGGGAGAATATAAATATAATTTTAAAAATCTTAATTACTCTTTAGAACAATATGTGATTTTTATGGAAAAAACAGGATTATTTGAATTAATTAAAAATAAAATAATTAATAATTTATTAGATTATGTTACAGGGGTTGAAACAGGTTTGGATTCTAATGGTAGAAAAAATCGTGGTGGACACTTAATGGAAGATTTAGTTGAATCTTTTATTTATAAAGCAGGATTTAAAAAAGATGAGACTTATTTTAAAGAAATGTATATTAGTCAAATCCAAAAAAAATGGGGAGTTGATTTATCCTCTGTATCTAATACAGGTAAAACTGAAAAAAGATTTGATTTTGTTATTAAAACTAAAAAACAAATATATGTTATTGAAACTAATTTTTATGCTTCAAGTGGTTCTAAATTAAATGAAACGGCAAGAAGCTATAAAACAATAACTAAAGAAATAGAAGAAATAGATGATGTAACATTTATTTGGTTTACTGATGGAATAGGTTGGAAAAATGCAAAAAATAATTTAGAAGAAACATTTGATGTGTTAGAACACCTTTATAATATAAATGATTTAGAGAATGATATTATAACTAAAGTTATAAAATAATTGAGGAGAATTTTAATGGTAAAAAAAATAAAACAATGGGGACCTGAAGAATTTGAATTAAAGTTAAATAGTGTTTGGAGTTTTCCGGATAGAGGAAAATGGGCAACTCATGATGCTAAATATAGAGGAAATTGGTCACCATACATAGCTCGAAATCTTTTATTGAGATATTCTAATGAAGAAGATTTAGTATTAGATCAATTTGCAGGTGGTGGTACTACTTTAATTGAAGCAAAATTATTAAATAGAAATATAATAGGTGTTGATATAAATGAAAATTCTTTAAATATTTGTAAGACTAAATGTGATTTTGATTATGAAAATGAAGGAAAAGTTTATTTACACAAAGGAGATGCAAGAAATTTAGATTTTATTTCAGATGAAAAAATAGATTTTATTTGTACACATCCCCCTTACGCTAATATAATTCAATATAGTGAAAATATCAAAGAAGATCTATCGCATTTAAAAATACCTGAATTTCTAAAAGAAATGGAAAAAGTTGCTCATGAATCATATAGAGTATTAAAAAAAGATAAATATTGTGCAATTTTGATGGGAGATACTAGAATAAAAGGTCATATTCAACCTTTAGGTTTTGAAGTTATGAAACTTTTTGAAAAATCAGGTTTTAAATTAAAAGAAATTATTATAAAAGAACAACATAATTGTAGGGCAACTGGTTATTGGAAGACAAATAGTATAAAATATAATTTTTTATTAATAGCACATGAATATTTGTTTATATTTAAAAAATAATTAATTTAATATATTTTAAAAAGTCTGTCAATTAAAAATTAAAATGTCTCAAAAAATATATAATATATAGACCTAAATTAGAAGAGGGATTATCCCCTCTTTTTAAACTAGGTCTTTCTCAATTTTAATCATATACTTTCTAAAGGATTCAAGTTTACACGGATGAGTTAGAGGAGGAATATATTTTTTCTTCTCTTTTTTAACTTTAACAATATCATAATTAAATTCACTTGAGAATGTTTTAAATTCTTTAACTTCTTCTAAAACATAAATATTATCCTTAATATTATAATAAAGACTTCCTGTAAGTGTTTTAATAACGAAGCACTTAATATTTTTATTAAAAAGTTTTTTCTCTCCGTTAGAGTCATATGGGAAGTATTTCTTGTTATTATATTTTAATAAATAATATATCAGATGATATAAAGGCTGTTTATGCATCATATTTAATAAAGATGACACCGAATATGAGTATAACTGATAGATATTTTAAATTATATTTTGAAACAGATTTATATCGGAAGTTATTAAAGGATAAAGCTAGAGGTACAGGACAACCTAATGTAAATGTTCCATCATTAAATGCTTTATTATTCCCCCTACCCCCAATAGAAGAACAAAAAGATATAGTATGCATATTAGAATCAGTACTTGATAGGGAAAATAGGGTATCTGAGTTATTAAGTTTAATGGAGTCTATTTCTTTACTTGAAAAAAGTATACTTGATAAGGTTTTTAGAGGTAAGATATAGTTTAATTAAGTAAATTAAGTAAGAAAAGAACATATACTTAACACCTTTTATAGTAATTTTAAATTATATTGTTCAGTTTTTTGGTATATGTTCTTTACAAGATTCATTTTTTTCTCTAAAAAAATAGGAAAAGTATAAATTTTAGCTTTTCCTATCCTATTCTTCTTAATAATTCAATTTCTTTTTTAATATCTTTAATATTATCTTCTTTAAATGTATTTAATATATTAAACCATATTGTATGATATCCATAAGGACCATTTTTTAACTCGTCTTTAGCTTCTTCAATAGTCCAGTTTTGATATATAATCCTATACATTCCCGAAATTAAACCAGTTCTGTCTGAACCGTGATAACAATGTATTAAAACTCCACCATTTTTCTTTTCTTTTTCTATGGTATACAGTACTTTTGCAATTTCATCATTAGATATAGACCATGTAATTAAAGGTATATTAATTAGCTTAAAATCAGATGTTCCAAAATTTTGTTTATCATGGTTTGGGCTAAAATATCTTAGGTTTATTATAGTTTTGATTTCAAGTTTTTTTAATAGATCAGCTTCACTTGATTCTAATTGTTGACTTCTGTATACATTATTATCTATTTGATAAAAATTAAGATCCGTATTTATAGGTTTTGCCCATTCTTTTGAAAAAGAAATTAAACTAAATATAAATAATATAGGAATAAATATTTTTTTCATATCAAACCCCTTTCAATTTTATAGTTATTATATCAAAATATATATAAAAATACAAATATATATATAATAATATAAGTTGCTTAAAATCTTTTTAGGATGTATAATATATTAAAATAATATATGCTATATATGGTAGGAAATATGAATAAAAGAGAAGAATTTAATGTATTAATAAATAAAAAAGATCTTAAAGAAGAAGAATTATGGAATTTTTTTGATACTTTGGAAGAAGCTGATATAAATATGATGCAAGGTAGTTGGATAGGTGGGCAAATATATGCAGGAAATCACCCACTTGCAGACTTATTTGATATAGTTGGATGGAGAGGTAAAGAATTTGTAGATGAAAATAATGTTCATCCATTAGTTTTTAATGGTAGAAGAGGTGATATATTTAAAGTTAATCCAGATATAGTTCCTTATGTTTTTCCCTATAAATTAATACCTAACTTATTTTTAAAATCATTTGTTTTTTTAGCAAAACCTTTAATATCAACTAAAAAGAGTAAGGCAGTAATTAGAATGATAGAAGATAGAGGTGTGATAACCTGTGCTATGATGTATGATAATAAACAAATAATTGATGTTTTTAGAAAAGTTGATAATAATACCGTAATGGGATATATGTATATAAAAAATTTAAATAGTGATACTTTCTTTTTTAGTTTACGTAGAGAAAATGTGGAGGATAATAAATGAAAAGATTATTAAGTTGTAATGCAAGTGATTTTAAAAAAATGAATAAGGATGAATTATTAAATGCTATTAAAGCAAGTGAAGGTAGAGTTGTACTCTCAGAAAATATTGCAAGTGGACCATCTCTTGATCCAAGTGTTACAAATAGTGAGGTTGCACGTGCTTTTGGTGCAGATTTAATATTACTGAATGTTATAGATGTATTTGATGTAAAAATTACAGGGTTACCTCAAAGTAATGAACCTATAAAACTATTAAAAGAATTAGTGGGAAGACCTGTAGGAGTTAATCTTGAACCTGTTGATACAAGTGCTAATATGTTAGAAAGTATGGATAATATTGCAAATGGAAGAAAAAGTAGTATAGAAAGTTTAAAACGTGCAAATGAGTTAGGTTTTGACTTTATATGCCTTACTGGAAATCCTGCAACAGGTGTTACAAATAAGGAAATAATAGAAGCTATAAAACTTGCAAAAATTAATTTTGATGGAATAATTATAGCTGGTAAAATGCATGGTTCTGGTGTAAATGAAAATATATTAGATGAAGATGCTATAAATAAATTTATAGAAGCTGGTGCAGATATTATACTTGTACCTGCTGTAGGAACGGTTCCTGGTATAACTCAAGAGGAACTTACAAAAATTGTAAAAAATATACATTCTAAAGGTAGACTTGTTATGTCTGCAATAGGTACAAGTCAAGAAAGTTCAAGAAAAGAAGTTGTAAGGGAAATAGCTCTTATGAATAAAATGGTAGGAGTTGATATACAACATACAGGTGATGGTAGTCATTTTGGAGTTAGTCCTTATGAAAATATATTTGAAATTTCTATGACTATTAGAGGGGCTAGACATACAATAAATATGATAGCTAGATCAAATTTAAGATAATAGTGTATAAATAAAGAAAAACGGTTTTATGCCGTTTTTTGGTTTTATAAGGAATAAAAAGTTAAAGATGATATTGAACTGTTAATAAATACTTATATTGAAAATTTACTTAGAAAATTAATTGAAGACAAAAAATAGAAAGAAAAGGTATAGGTAAATCAACTTTTTATATAAGAAAATAAGGGAAAGCATACATCATAGGTATTGATGTGTGTTCTTTTTATTTAATCTATCTAATTAAAGGCTTGACTAATTTATAGTTTTCTTGTACAATTTTTAACAGATATAAAAAATATAGTTTACATAATTTAAAATATTATTATTAAATTCTATGTGTTTTTGTGTTATTATTTTTAGTGCAGTGATCTGAAATTTGCATTTTAATGAAAAACTTTGAAAATTGTTTATTGACTTTTTTAGGGTATAATTAATTTGAAGGGAGTGTTATGCTAAATTCAAGAGAGATTGAAATTTTAGAAATATTAATACAAAATCCAGAAATCAATATAGATTATTTATGTGAATATTTTGATATTTCTAAAAGAACAATACAATATAATATAAGTAATATAAATTATTATTTATTTAAAAGAGATTTATCAAAAATTAATATTAAAGATAATAGATTTATAGTTCAAATTAAAGAAATAGAAAGATTTATTGATGATTTAAAAAATTCAAACTATATTTCAAAAGAAGACTATAATGATCTTATATATCTATATTTAATATTCAATGATAATGGACTTAATATATCACAAGTTTCTAAGAGACTTAATATTTCAAGAAATACTTTAAAGTCAGAGCTTAATAATATTAATGAAAAACTAGAATATATACATTCTAAGGGATACTATATTAAAATTGATAATTCAAGTAAGATAGAAATACTAGATAAAATATATAGAAATTCGCATTTAAAAGAATTTTTCTTAGAAATTATAGATGGAGCATTAATATTTAAAATAGAAGAATTTTTAAAGGATATTTCTAAAAAAATAAAATTAAATATTAGTTCAGATGTATATCAAAAATTAATATTTTCAATATATTGTTCTATAAAATATCCTGAGAAATCTTTAAATACATTCATTTTAAATGAAGATAATGAAAAGATAAAGGAAGTATTTGAAAAATATTTTGAAGGAAATGCAGGGTTTAATTTTATAGCAGATATAATAATAGGGCTATCATTAAATCCTAACCTTGAATCATGGCTTGATGAAAGCTTTCTTATAAAAAAAATGATAAAAGAAGTAAGTGATGATATAGGTATAGATTTAACTGAAGATAAAATATTATATGATTTTTTATTAAGCCATATAAAAGTATCAATTTATAGACTTAAGAAAAATATTAAACTTACAAATCCAGTATATGAACAAATGTATATAAATGAAGATGGTATATTAGATAGTATAAGAGGTGCTGTTTCTGAAATGGAAAATATATTTGAGATTAAATTTACAGATATAGAATTATCATTAATAGCATATCACTTTAAAGCATCTATAGATAGAACGGGAACTACTAATAGAAAAAAAGTTATACTTGTTTGTGGATTGGGTTATGGAGCTTCAAGAATATTAGAATACAATTTAAAAGAAAAATTTGATATAGATATATTAGATGTTTTACCATCATATATGATATCTAAAGATATAGTGGATAATAAAAATGTGGACTATATCTTAACTACAGTAGATCTTGAATTTGATTCTATAAAGATTAACCCTATATTACAGATAGAGGACTATAACAAACTAGAGCTTTTAGGAATTAAAAGAAAAAAAGATAAAATAGAGTTATCAGATTTTATAGAAGATTTAAATGAAATTTCTAATTTTAATAAAAATGAGCTTGAAAAACTATTATTAAACAAATATGGTAATGTATTTTTTAAAGGTTTTAAAACAAAATCAACCTTGATTAATTTTTTGACCGAAGATAAAGTAGAGTTTGTAGATAATGTTAAAGATTGGCAAGAAGCCTTTAATATTTTAGGTAAGAATATGTTAAGACATAAATCTATAACACAAGAATATATTGTAGAAATGATAAATATGGTAGAAAAAATAGGACCATATATGGTTATTGATGATGGAATTGCACTTCCACATGCAAAACCAGAACACGGTGTTTTAAAAACAGATGTGTCAATATTAATAATAAAAGATGGGGTTATGATTAAAGATAGAAAAGTATATATTATGTTTTGCTTTTCAACTATAAATGAAAATTCTCATTTAGAATTATTAAGTGATATATATAAATTAATAATGAAGGATAATTTTTTAAAAGAAATATTGGAATTAAAAGATTATAAACAATTAATCAAATATATAGAGAAATCGTTAATTAGGAGATGATCAGATGTTTAGTAGTAAAAATGTAAGAGTGGTTGATAGTGCAAAAGATTGGCAAGAATCTATTGAAATTGCAGCTAAACCTTTAATAGAGTTAGGTAAGATAGAAGAAAGATATATTACAAGTATGATAGAGTCTATAAAAAAACTAGGATTTTATGTAGTCCTTGCTGAAAATTTAGCTATGCCTCATGCTAGACCTGAAGATGGAGTAAATGAAACAGGTGTATCTTTTTTAAAAGTAAATGAAGGAGTTTTTTATGGCGATGATAAAATATATTTAATATTTGTATTAGCGGCTAAAGATTCAAACTCACATTTAGAAACTATAGAAGGACTTGTTGATATATTCCAAGATGAAGATAAAATAAATAAATTAATAGAATCTAAAATACAAGAAGATATATTAAAAATATTAAATTAGGAGGACAAATAAAATGAAAATTTTAGCAGTATGTGGTTCAGGATTAGGATCAAGTTTTATGTTAGAAATGAATGTTAAAAAAGTTTTGAAAAAAATAGGATTTGAGGCTGAAGTAGAACATTCAGATTTAGCTTCAGTTACACCAAATAGTGCAGACTTATTTGTTATGGGAAGAGATATAGCAGAAAGTGCTACAGTACCTAAAGATAAGATAGTTATATTAAATAGTATAATAAGCATGCCAGAACTTGAAGAAAAATTAACAGAAAGATTAAAATAAAAAAATATAAATAAATTTTAGGAGGATATTTTATGATATCATTATTAAATTTAATCGTAGGGATATTAAAAACACCATCAATTCTTGTTGGGTTAATAGCTCTAGTAGGATTAGTATTACAAGGAAAACCATTAACAGATGTAATTAAAGGAACAATTAAAACTATAATGGGATTCTTAATTTTAGGAGCAGGAGCAGATTTAATCGTTGCATCACTTTCTCCTATGGGTCAAATTTTTGAACAAGCATTTCATATTACAGGAGTAGTTCCTAATAATGAAGCAATTATAGCTGTTGCATTAAAAGACTTTGGTACACCAACTGCATTAATTATGGCTTTAGGTATGGTTGCTAATATTTTAATTGCTCGTTTCACTCGTTTAAAATATATATTCTTAACAGGTCACCATACTTTATACATGGCTTGTATGATAGCTGTTATGTTAACTATAGCAGGATTTAGTGGAAGCATGCTTGTAATTGTTGGATCAGTATTATTAGGATTAACAATGGCAGTATTCCCAGCACTTGCTCAGCCATTTATGAAAGGTATTACAGGTGATGATAGTGTTGCATTTGGTCACTTTAGTACTTTAGGATATATCTTATCAGGATATATAGGAAAAGCTGTAGGTAAAGGTTCTAAATCAACTGAAGAAATGGAACTTCCTAAGAACTTATCATTCTTAAGAGATAGTTCAATTTCAATTTCATTAACAATGATGGTAATTTACTTAGTTCTAGCAATAGCTGCAGGAAGTGAATTTGTTTCAACTCTTTCTGATGGACAAAACTATATAGTATTTGTATTAATTAAAGCAATAGCATTTGCTGGAGGAGTATTCGTAGTATTACAAGGTGTTAGATTAATATTAAATGAAATAGTTCC
Organism: Pseudostreptobacillus hongkongensis; assembly: GCF_001559795.1. NCBI lineage: Bacteria > Fusobacteriati > Fusobacteriota > Fusobacteriia > Fusobacteriales > Leptotrichiaceae > Pseudostreptobacillus > Pseudostreptobacillus hongkongensis. The sequence continues at coordinate 13,825 of NZ_LOHY01000031.1, forward strand.
AGCATTTACAGGAATTTCTGAAAAATTAGTTCCTAATGCAAAACCTGAACTTGATTGTCCTATAGTATTCCCTTATGCACCAAATGCTGTATTAATAGGGTTCTTATTCAGCTTCTTAGGAGGTATAGTTGGTTTAGTTCTATTATGGGTATTTAAAGGAATATTTGCATTACCATTAATCTTACCAGGTGTAGTACCTCACTTCTTCTGTGGAGCAACTGCAGGGGTATTTGGTAACTCAACAGGTGGTAGAAAAGGTGCTATGATAGGAGCATTTGCTAATGGATTATTATTAACAGCATTACCAGCAGTATTATTCCCATTACTTGCAACTTTAGGATTTGCAGGATCTACATTCTCAGATGCAGACTTTGCAACTTTAGGTATAATATTAGGAGGAGCTTCTAAAGTATTATCACCAACAGTAATAACTTGTATCATATTTGCAATAGTAATATTACTTGTAGGACATAACTTTATAGCTAAAAAAGAAGATTAAGGATATTAAATATGGAAAATACTAAAAATTTTGCACGTGACATTAGAGTTAGTGTTATTAAAATGTTAAATAATCTTGGATTTGGACATTATGGAGGAAGTTTATCAGTTGTTGAAACGCTTGCTGTTTTATACAACGATGTAATGAAATATGATCCTAAAAATCCATTAGATGAAAATAGAGATTACTTTGTTTTATCAAAAGGACATGCAGGGCCTGCTTTATACAGTGCCCTTGCATTAAAAGGTTTCTTTGATGTAAATGAATTGATGAGTTTAAACGTAAACGGAACTAATTTACCAAGCCATCCAGATAGACTTAAAACAAAAGGTGTAGATGTTACTACAGGATCTTTAGGTCAAGGGATATCTATAGCTTCAGGTATTGCAAAAGGTTTAAAAATACAAAAAAAAGATAATAAAGTATTTTGTATTATAGGTGACGGAGAAGCTCAAGAAGGACAAGTTTGGGAAGCTATGCAATTTATTGCTCATAATAATTTAAATAATATGGTAATATTTATAGATTATAACAAACAACAATTAGATGGATATTTAGAAGATATATTAAAACCATATTCATTTGAAGATAAGGCACGTTCTTTTGGTCTTGATTCATTAACAGTTAAAGGTTATGATGTAGAAGCAATTTATAATGCAATTAAGTCACAAAAAGATAAACCTTTAGTTATAGTACTTGATACTATAAAAGGACAAGGTGTTAAATTTATAGAAGAATTTAAAGGGAATCATCATATTAGACCTAGTGTTGAAGTTAAAAAACAATTAGAAGAAATTGTTGAAAAACTAGAAAGGGGATATGATGTATAAAGTATACAATGGAGAAACTGTAAAAGAAAGTAAAGAACTTAGAAAAGTTGTCTGTGAAAAAATGGATGAGTTTATGAGTAAAGATGAAAAAGTTGTTTTACTTGATGCAGATTTAATGGGATCTTTAGGATCTTTAAGTTTAAAAGATAAATTTAATGATAGAGTGATAAATGTAGGTATAATGGAAGCTCAAGAAATATCATCAGCAGCTGGACTTAGACTTACAGGACTTAAACCTTTTGTTCATACATTTACTGCATTTGCAAGTAGAAGATGTTTAGATCAAATATTTATATCTTCACTTTACCAAAAAAATCCAATGACAGTTATAGCTTCTGATGCAGGAATTCAAGCTGTTCATAATGGTGGAACTCATATGTCTTTTGAAGATATGGGACTAATAAGAGGTCTTGCAAATTCTGTAGTTATAGAACCAACAGATTCTAACGTATTAAGTAGTGTGTTAGAAGAAGTATATAGAAATGATGATAAATTCTATTGGATTCGTTTAACTAGAAAGAATGTGTTTAAGGTATATGAAGAAGGTTCTAAATTTGAAATAGGTAAAGGGAACCTTTTAAAAGAAGGGAAAGATGTTACTATAATTGCTATAGGTATGATGGTAAAAGAAGCACAAAATGCAGCAAGTATGCTTGAAAAAGAAGGTATTTCTGTAACAGTAATTGATATGTTTACATTAAAACCTATAGATAAAGATATGATAATTAAATATTGTAAAGACACAAAACTTGTAGTAACTGCTGAAAATCATAGTATAACTAATGGTCTTGGATCTGCAGTAGCTGAAGTTTTATCTGAAAATTGTCCTAAAAAACTAGTTAGAGTTGGAGTTAAAGAAAGATTCGGACAAGTAGGGACATTAGAATTTTTACAAGAAGAATATGAATTAAGAGCTGAAGATATATATAAGGCTGTTAAAAATAACTTATAACAAGTAAAAAGGGATTAACTCCCTTTTTCTTTTGCTATATAATCTTATTTATTGTATAAACTTAGTGTTTGTAAATTACATATGGTATAATAAAATAAAAATAGAGAATTTATATGTGAAACTTTATGATACACCTTTTTACCCTTTATTTTTAAACAAAAACAATGTATAATATGCTTGATTAAATGATTTTAGGAGAAACTAATTATGAATTTGGTGCAATTTAATAATGTGTATAAGCAATTTAATACAGAATATATATTAAAGGATATAAGTTTTAGTATAAATAATAATGATAAAATAGGACTTGTAGGGTTAAATGGGGTTGGTAAATCAAGCCTTATAAAAATACTTTTAGGTATGGAAAATCATGATGGAAGTAATAATAATATAAATGAAAAAGGAAATGTTTTTGTTAATCCTAATATTAAAATAGGGTATTTATCTCAACATCATAGTTTCTCATCAGAAAAAAATACTGTTTATGAAGAATTAATGTCTGTATTTGAAAAACAAAAGGAAATACAAGAAAAAATACATAAAATAAATATAGAGTTATCGTTATCTGATAATGAAGAACTAACAAACAAACTATTATCTGATTATGATAAATTAAATATAGAATATGATTTATTAGGTGGATATGATGTAGAATATAGAGTAAAACAAGTAATACAAGGATTAGAATTAAATGATTTTGTTGACTCATTAATTTTATCTTTATCTGGAGGAGAAAAGACAAGAGTTACACTTGCCAAACTATTACTTGAAGAACCAGATTTATTAATACTTGATGAGCCAACTAACCATTTAGATATAGTATCTATAGAATGGTTAGAGCAATATTTAAAAAAATATAATAAAGCATTTTTACTTGTATCACATGATAGAATATTTTTAGATGAAGTATGTAATAGAATATTTGAAATAGAAAGATCTAATCTATATCAATATGATGGTAATTTTTCTGACTTTGTTATTCAAAAAGAAATGATATTAAAAGGTGAAATAAAACGTTTTGAAAAAGAAAGTGAAAAAATCAAAAAAATAGAAGAATATGTTACAAGGTATAAGGCTGGAATAAAATCTAAACAAGCAAGAGGTAGACAAAAGATATTAGATAGGATGGAAAAATCAGATAATCCTGTATTTAATCCAAATAGAATGAAATTGAAATTTGAATTAAAGAATACATCAGCAGATAGAGTTTTAAGTGTAAATAATATATCAAAAAGTTTTGATGATAAAAAAGTCTTAAATAATATATCTTTTGATATGTATAAAGGGGATAAAGTAGGTATAATAGGTAAAAATGGTATAGGTAAATCTACTTTGCTTAAAATTTTAATGAATAAAATAAAAGCAGATAATGGAGATTTTAAAATAGGAGAAAGAGTTAAGATTTCATATTATGATCAAGATCATCAAAATCTATACATGGATAATAATATTATACAGGAAATAAATACATCTTTATCATATACAGAAGAATATTTAAGATCAAAACTTGCTTCTTTCTTATTTGTAGGAGATGATATTTTAAAACCTATATCTAAATTATCAGGTGGAGAAAAAGTTAGAGTTTCTCTTTTAAAAATGACAGAAGAAAATGCTAATTTACTAATACTTGATGAGCCAACTAACCATTTAGATGTATATTCTATAGAGGTTTTAGAAGATGCTTTAATAAATTATGAGGGATCTATACTTTTAATTTCACATAATAGACATTTTATAGATTCTGTTTGTAATACAATTTATTATTTATCAGAAGATGGTTTACAAGAATTTAAAGGTAATTATGCAGAGTATAAAGAAAATCTTTTAAATAAAAAAGAAGTAGTGGTTAAAGATAATACAATATCAGATTATACAAAAAGAAAAGAACAACAAAAATTAGAAAATAAAAGAAAAAAAGATATAGAAAGAATAGAAAAAGAATTAGAAAATATTTCAAACCTTTTAAGTGATTTAGAAAAACAAATGGATAAAGCAGGGTATGACAGAGATGTTAATGCTATGATGGATATTCAAAAAAATATGGATGATCTTAAAATTAAAGAGGAAGAATTACTTATTAAATGGACTGAAATTTCAGAATAATATACTAGAATGGACGTTATATAACAAAACGTTCATTTTATATTTCTATAATATATAATACAAGCCTTGCAACTTGTATATTTTTAGTGATATAATCAAATTATATAAATATATGAAAGGTAACTTATCAAAATGAATAAATTAGAATGTTTAGAAAAATTGATAGGTAAAAAAATTGATATTTTAGATAGAAATTTTAAAGTTAGTATGAATTCAAAAGAACTTTCTAATAATTATCTTTTTTTTGCTATAAATAAGGGAAATGAATATATAGATGAAGCTGAAAAAAATGGAGCTTTTGTAATATATGATGATGAGACTAAAAAAGTAAAAAATGGTTTTTTAGTAAAAAATACTATTAAGTTTATGCAAGAATTTGCCAATCTTTATAGAAATGAAAATAATTTTATGGTAGTAGGTATAACGGGATCTAATGGTAAAACTACAGTTAAGGATATACTGTATAGTGTTTTATTTCAAAAAGGATTTAAGGTGTATAAGACTCAAGGGAATTATAACAATCATATAGGATTGCCGTTTACGATACTTTCAGCAAGTGATGAAGATAAATATTTATTGCTTGAAATGGGGATGTCAGATCTTGGTGAGATAGAATTACTTGCACAAATATCAAATCCAGATTACTCTATAATAACTAATATAGGTCAATCTCATTTAGAGTATTTGAAAACAATGGAAAATGTATTTAAAGCAAAAACAGAACTTATACCATATACAAGAAAAAAAGTTGTTGTAAATGGGGAAGATAAATATCTTTCTACTTTAAAAAATGTAGTTTTAGTAAAAAAAGAATATAATAAAACTAATTTAATGGGAGAACACAATCAAATGAATATTTCTCTTGTTAAAGCATTATTAAATGAAATGGGTATAAAAGATGTATCTTTTGAAAATATAACTTTAACTTCAGGAAGATTCCAATTAGTAGAAGGAAAATATAGATATATTAATGATGCGTATAACGCATCGCCTATATCAATGAAAGCATCTATGGAAACGTTTAATACTTTATTTAATGAAGATTGTAAAGTTATGGTTTTAGGAGATATGTTAGAACTTGGAGAAAAAGAAATAGAATATCATGTAGGTTTGATTAATGATATTTATAATACCAAATTTGATTATTTATTCTTATATGGTCCAAGAATGAAGCATTTATATAACAAGATAAAAGCTACTCAATTAATTGAACTTGCAAATAGTAAGGAGCCTGAATTTGTAGTTAATTGGTATGAGGATAAAGAAGAAATAAAAAAAGATATAAATAAAATAGAAACTAATAAAAAAATAACAGTTCTTTTAAAAGGATCAAGATCTATGAAAATGGAACAAGTTATGGAAGGGACTAATTAATGTTATACTATATTCAAAGTTTGTTATCAAACCAGTTTTCATATTTAAGAGTTTTAAAATTTATATCAATAAGAATGGGAGTTGCATTTTTCCTATCTCTTATATTTGTTGTAATTTTAGGTAAGCCTTTTATAGCTTGGCTTAAAAAGAAAAAATATGGGGATACAATAAGAGAAGATGGTCCTGCAACTCATTTTTCAAAAGCAGGGACACCTACTATGGGAGGTCTTTTAATAATATCTTCTATATTGTTTGCTCAAATTATAGCAGGTAATTTTAATAATAAATTTACTGTTTTCTTATTTATTATGACTTGTGTTTTTTCAACTATAGGTCTTTATGATGATTATTTAAAGTTAACTGAAAGTAAAAAAGGACTTTCAAGTAAAAAGAAAATTATTGCACAAACTTTAATGACGTTTATAGTTTTTTTATTCGTATATAAGTTTGGACTTGTAAATGATACTATAGATTATTCTATAATTAATCCATTTGTTAAACATTCATATATATACATAGGGCCAATATTATTCTTTATATTTATGTGGATAGTTATAGTTGGAACATCTAATGCAGTTAATGTAACTGATGGTCTTGATGGTCTTTCAAGCACTCAAATTGTAGTTGTTACATCAACTTTATTACTTATTGCATATGCAGTAGGGAATTATAACTGGTCATCATATATTAATATATATTATGTTAGAGATGCAGCTGAAATCTGTGTGTTTTTAGCTTCTTTAGTTGGAGGAGTTATGGGATTTTTATGGTATAATTTCTATCCAGCTCAAGTATTTATGGGAGATGTTGGTTCTCTTACTATAGGAGGATTATTAGGGACTGTATTTATACTATTAAAACAAGAATTTTTATTACCTATTATGGGTCTTATATTCTTTGTTGAAGCATTATCTGTAATGATACAAATATATTCATATAGAAGATATAAAAAAAGAGTTTTCTTGATGGCACCTATACATCATCACTTTGAAAAATTAGGACTACCAGAAACAAAAGTTACAATAAGATTCTTAATAGTTACAATAATAATGTGTTTATTTACTTTAATGATTTTAAAAATAAGATAGGAGAAAAATCATGATTATAATCTATGGTGCAGGAATTAGTGGACAAGGAGCTTTAAAACTTTTAGAATCTAAGAAAAAAGAAGTTATCCTTATAGATGATAAATTAACAGAATTAAAAACAACGGATGCTATGAAAATGTTAGATGAAAAAGAAGTGGAATATATAGTAAAATCACCAGGGATATCATTTTCTAATCCATTTATTAAAAAAGCAATGGATAAAAATATAGAAATAAAATCTGAAATTGATGTAGCTTATGAGTATATGGACAAAAATATAGAAGTAATTGCATTTACAGGAACTAATGGTAAAACTACTACATGTACTAAAATGTATGAATTATTAAAAAAAGCAGGGTTTGAAGTTGAACTAGGGGGTAATGTAGGAAGATCTTTTGCTGAAATTATTTATGAGGATAGAAGACTTGATTATATAGTACTTGAATTAAGTAGTTATCAACTTGAAAATAATCCAACTATTAAACCTCATGTTGCAGGAATAATAAATCTTACACCTGATCATTTAAGTAGATATGATAGTGTAGAAGATTATTATATAACTAAATTTAATATTTTTAGAAATCAAGGTAAAAAAGACTATATCATAGTTAATATGGATGATAATGAATTTTTAAATATATCAAATAAGTTACAACATGCAGAAAATTACGCTAAACCTAGAAGATTATTTATTAGTAGAGTAGATAAGGGTAGTATATTTGTTCATCAAAATGGTATATATGTCATGAGAAATTTAGAAGAAATATATAATAGTAAATTTAATATAGATCAACAAGCTAAACTTATTATGAATAAAAACGAATTAAGTTTAAAAGGAGAACATAATTTAGAAAATGTATTATTTATCATAGCTTGTGCAAAAATATGTGGTATACCTAATAAGGTTATAAGAAATTATTTAAGAGAAGCAAAAAGTATAGAACATAGAATGGAAGAGTTCTTTACTATAGGTGAATCAATATTTATTAATGATTCTAAGGGTACTAATGTTGATTCAACTAATAAAGCTATAAATTCTTATCCAGAACATTTATGCTTAATATGTGGAGGAGAAGATAAGAAAGTGCCTTTAGTTAAACTTGCACTTGATATAAATGAAAATGTAGACTTTACATACATATTTGGAGAAAATAGATTCTTAATAGAAGAAGAATTAAAAAAAGTAGGATATAAAAACTATAGAATGTTTGAAACTGTAGATGAATGTATATTAGACATAAAAACTACATTTGACTTTAATCATAAAAGATATTTCCTATTTTCTCCAGCAACTTCAAGTTTTGACCAATTTAAAAACTTTGAAGTTAGAGGTGTATATTTCAAAGATAAAGTAAAAGAAATTTTAGGAGATTTAAATGTATAATTTTTTTAATATAAGAACTAAAAGAGGTTTAATAACAAGTATATTTTTACTTGCTTTAATTTTAGTAATAACTGGACTTATAATACAGTTAAGTATAAGTTCGCCTGAAAGTTTAAAAAATACTCAAGGTGCAACTCATAGTTCTATATTTTTTGGACAATTAAGACTTATAATTATAAGTATACCTATTTTATTTGCTATATCTATAGTAAATATTAGAAAGATTAAAGAAAGCGTTTTATGGATATATCCTTTAGGTTTTTTACTTCTTTTATTACCTTTTAGTCCACTTGGAGTATCTGCAAATGGAGCAAGACGTTGGTTTAGATTGGGGCCTATGCAATTTCAACCATCAGAATTTGCTAAAATATTTTTAATAATAACTCTTGCTTTCATAATTGAACTTGGATTTAGAAGGATGATAAGTAAAAAAGCTGCATATTTATCAGGGTTAGGTATTACAATGATTTATGCTATGTTGATACTTGCTTCAAAATCTTTATCATTAACAATACAAGTTATAGCAATATTCTTCCTTATGTATTATGCTTGCGGATATATACCTTTAATTTGGCAATTTGCAACAGGCATGATATTTTTAATGGGTGGAGTTGCAGCAATATTTTCAACACCATATAGGGTTGCAAGACTTTTTGGAGATAAAGAACAAGCTAAACTTGCAATAAAAACTATTAGTAGTGGGGGATTATTTGGTACAGGATATGGAAATGGTATGGGAAGAAACTTTTATCTTCCGGAAGTCCAAACTGACTTTGTGTTTGCAGGATTTTCTGAAGAATGGGGACTTATAGGATCTGTAATCTTATTATTAGTATTTACTGCTTTTATATATTTAATATTTTATTCTACAAGATTTGTTAGAACAGTTTTTGAAAAGATGGTGATTGCAGGTATAGGATTTATGATAGCAGATCAAATAATGTTCCATGTGCTTATAAACTTAGCTATACTACCAACAACAGGAGTTACACTTCCTTTTATAAGTCAAGGAGGTTCTTCTATTATGACTCTGTTTATATCACTTGGAGTCTTAGGAGCCATTTTATTAAATATAGATGATGAAGTTTTTTATAAACTTAAATAGAAAGGGTTTAATATGAAAAGAATACTTATAACAACTGGTGGAACTGGAGGTCACATATATCCAGCATTAGCAGTTGCTGATAAATTAAAAGAAGAAGGTCATGAAGTAATATTTTTAGGAACAAATCATAGAATGGAAAAAGATTTAGTTCCAGCAAATGGGTATAAATTTTATGGGTTAGATATTATACCTATAAAATCAGTTAAAGGAATGATTAAATTAGTTAAAGCTATTTATGAAAGTAAAAGTATATTAAAAAAAGAAAAAATAGATATAGTTATAGGTTTTGGAAACTATATTTCATTACCGGCATTAATATCAGCTAAATCATTAAAGTTAAAAACATATATACAAGAACAAAATGTAACTATGGGACAAGCTAATAAATGGATATATCCTTATGTAAATAAAGTTTTCCTAGCTTTTCCAGAAACATTAAAATCTATACCTGAAAAATATCAAGGTAAGTTTAAAGTTACAGGTAATCCTTTAAGAAAAGAATTCTACAATATTTCTAAAGAAGAAGCAAGAGAAAAATTAAATATACCTAAGGATAAAAAAGTAATGTGTATTATGGGTGGATCATTAGGTGCTAAAAATATTAATGATGGAATAATAGCAAATTTTGATAAATTTTTAAATTCAGATAGTATACTTTATTGGGCGACAGGTAAAACTCAATATCAAGAATGTCTTGATAAGGTTGATGAAAAAGAAAATACTATAGTTGTTCCATATTTTGAAGATTCATTTAATGTTATGGCTGCTTCAGATCTACTTTTATGTAGAGCGGGAGCTTCAACTATATCTGAAATTATTCAACTTGAAAAACCATCTGTATTAATACCGTATAATTTTGTGGGACAAAAAGAAAATGCAGAGATATTAGAAATTATTAATGCAAGTAAAATGTATTCTAATGAAGAGGTTACAAAGGCTATAGATGAATCATTAAATATTTTACAAGATGATGACATACTTAAATATATGAGGGATAATATAAATAAGATTAATCCAGGTAATGCTGTTGAAAATATAGCTAATTATATTAATGAATCAAATTTATAAAGGTTTAGGTCAATACTTAAACCTTTTTATATTATATATTTCAGAATTATATACCTTAGAAAAATATAAATTTTTGGTTCTTCACAAATATTTAAGGGATAATAAAATTAGTAGCTCAATAGAATAAATGTTAAATTATTCTAATTAGAGCTACTTTTTTGTAGAAAAAAATGGATAGATATGCTATCATTAAATCTGCTAAAAACCAACGAAAGGATATCTACCCATATGAATAATAATACCATATATTTAACAAAATTTAAAGGATTTAATTTTATTAAACAAGAAAAAATTAATAACATCATTCATACACATCTTAAAAAAATACCAAACAATACAAGAAAATGTAAGCATTGTTTAAGTTCTATGCATATTTGTAGTAATCATAAAATATCTCTAAAAGATTTTCCAATTGAACCTGATACTAAAGAAATTCTAACTATTAGCTTTTCAAGATTTAAATGTATTAAATGTAATAATACTGAAAATGATGATATACCAATTAAAGAACCTAATACTTTCATTACTAATAGATGTGCTAATTGGATTAGAAAACTATTATCTAAGAATATAACAGTAAATCATATAAAAGATATTAC
>NZ_LOHY01000031.1:24870-25226 GCF_001559795.1 Pseudostreptobacillus hongkongensis
TCTAAAGAATCTTTTAGAGCATTTTTCACTAAGAAAAATATTCAATATCTAAGTGATGTTAAAGCCGTAGCTGTAGATATGAATGTTGCATATAATCAATTAGTAGAACAATATCTTCCTCATGTTGATATAGTATATGATAGATATCATATGCAAGCAGATTATGGTAAAAATGTTATGGGGCAGATTAGACTTGAAATAGCTAGAGAGAATCATTTAAAAGCTAAAGAATTATACGATATTATTAAATGTGAACAAGATACATTAAAGCGAAAAGAACTTAAGAAGGAAATGCGAGACTCTAGAATGGAGTATAGTAAAATTAAAAAGGCGAGATGGTTATTATTAAAAAATAG
>NZ_LOHY01000032.1 GCF_001559795.1 Pseudostreptobacillus hongkongensis
GAGTTACAGTTGAGCCAATATTAGCTAAAAATGGATTAGAAGGACAATATAACTTAGATCCAAACTTAGGATTCGTTGGACTTGCTTCTAATGGTGGATTTGCAGAATTCTGTGTTGTTGATGGAGGACTTGTACATAAATTACCAGATAATGTTGATTATGAACAAGGTGCGTTAACAGAACCAGCTGCTGTTGCGTTATATGCAGTTAAATTAAAAGCAGGAGATAGTGCAGGTGTATGTGGATGTGGACCTATAGGAATATTAATAATAGAAGCGTTAAGAGCTGCAGGTTCTACTAAAATATATGCAGTCGAATTATCACCAGAGCGTCAAGCAAAAGCTAAAGAATTAGGAGCAAGTGTATTTGATCCTTCAAAAGATGATGCAGTTACATACATTAAAGAACAAACAAATGGAGGAGCAGATGTTTCTTATGAAGTAACAAGAGTACCTAAAGATTTACAACAATCTATAGAAGGTGTTAAAATCGATGAAGAATGTATGGT
>NZ_LOHY01000033.1 GCF_001559795.1 Pseudostreptobacillus hongkongensis
TCTTAAGGTAGTAGATAGCGTTGCAAATAATAAGGAGGAAAAGTAAATGACAGAAACCGAACATGGTGCATTAATTTCAGAGGAAGAAAAGAAGAATATATGGGATAATACTATCCCTGTTGAACAGAGTTCATATCTGGTAGAAGATGTGAAGTTTATTAATGACGATAATGTAGTACCACCAACAGATAAATATACTATGATTGACTTATTCTGTGGAGCTGGTGGATTTGCAGTAGGTTGTGGTATGGCAGGTTTTAAGTCAGTTGTTGGAATTGATAATTTTAAGCCAGCTATGGTAACATGGGCATATAATCATCATAATGCGTTGGGTTGATTAGGAGATATTAGAAAAATCGATTCACTTGATATTCAGAAGATGTTAAAGGAAAAAGGAATTGAAAAAATACATTTATTAAAAGGTGGTGTTCCTTGTCAGGGCTTTTCTTTAGCAAATAGAAAACACAATGACTTTGATGCAAGATACTTTTTATTCCTTGAATACATGAAATTTGTAAAAGTATT
>NZ_LOHY01000034.1 GCF_001559795.1 Pseudostreptobacillus hongkongensis
AGGTATGACTGGTTCAACTAATTATTCGTTAGGTTCAAGTGGTGGTTGGAATGTAACTGGTAATGATAATTTTTTTATAGGTCATGATTCAGGACATAATACTTATGGTAATAGAAATATAGCAATAGGACAATATTCATGTACAACTGTTGGTGGAGCCTATAATTTAGCATTTGGATTAAATGCTGGTGAAATTGTTAATGGTTTTGTTTTAAATGCT
>NZ_LOHY01000035.1 GCF_001559795.1 Pseudostreptobacillus hongkongensis
GTGCGATTGCAGCTTCTAATGCAGTTACATTAACTGGGAGTACAGTTCCTTCTTATTTAACAACAAAGTATTCAACGACAACGCAAGTTGAAAATAAGAGACGGACTGCACAACCTACCGTTGCAAATGCTCATAATAGTCCAATAACAGTTACTAAAGATGGTTCTAATACAACAGGTAATGCTTATACATAAGATGTAACAAAATCTAATGTATCATGAACATGACTTAAGGTGAAAAATGGAAATTGTAAGGTTTTAGGTACTGTAAATTTAACTCTTGAATTTGAAGA
>NZ_LOHY01000036.1 GCF_001559795.1 Pseudostreptobacillus hongkongensis
GTCTGTGGCTAAATTTCGAGATTACCCTGGCAATCGACGATAAAGGTTTGGGTGCAGACCTCGCCGCCGTTCAGGACGATTATATTTCGCGTTCTCGTCTGCTCGATGCCCGTTTATGGCTAAAACGTCCATTATGGCAACGTGTCGCCGAGCGACTGTTTTACTTCTTCAGCCCGTTGCTGTAAAACGTCGCCAACAGAGGTTAAACAGGTAGTGACTATGGATATGGATCTAAAC
>NZ_LOHY01000037.1 GCF_001559795.1 Pseudostreptobacillus hongkongensis
CGTTTGTGTTGGTGGCGTTGATTCTGGTGTATTGGTATGACAGGCAACATTAATCCAGCCGTGGCGTAACACCACGGCGGGCCAATATTACGACTTCAGGGTAGCAAATGCCTGAATGATGGTATCGATTTGCTCGCGGCTGTGAGCGGCGTTAACGCTACAGCGCAGCAGCGTAATACCCGCAGGTGCGGCAGGCGGCAGGATAAGATTCACATAAACGCCCAGAGAGATAAGCTCGCGCCAGATACGTAACCCTTCCTCTTTCGAACCGATTATCACCGGCACTACCGGGCTGATATGCGAGCTTAACTCATAACCCAACTTTTGTAGCCCGTCATACAGATGGTT
>NZ_LOHY01000038.1 GCF_001559795.1 Pseudostreptobacillus hongkongensis
GTTTAAGCTAGTTGTTTTGCTAAGGAACCAGACATATTACGTCAGTGGAGCGCGTATGCAGAAGGTGGTAAAGGTGTTTCGAGAGGTTCTGATTCAAAAAAAATACCAAAAGATGATAATTTATCAATCAGAGAGGTAATATATATTGAAGATATAGATCCTGATGAAATAGGAGATGATGCACTAGGTCTGGAAAGTACGACTAAGACTATAATTAAAGAAGAAAATATTGTGAATAAAGATGAACAAATAGAAGTATTGTTACATGAATTGATCCCTGACTTGGTAAAATATAAAAATCCTGCATTTAAAGAAGAAACAGAAGTTAG
>NZ_LOHY01000039.1 GCF_001559795.1 Pseudostreptobacillus hongkongensis
AAAGAATCAGGAGATTAAAATGTATATTAAATTTATACAAATTAATCTCCTTTTCATATATTTAAGTATAACAAAATTAGCTAACTAAATCTTTTAGCTTTAATCTATATAATATCTTTTAATTGATGCAATGTATTCCCTAATTTATTCCTTAATCTTCTACTTATATATTTATTAAAGTTATAGGCCATAGAAAATAGCATCATTTCTCTTTTAACATTATCAAAACCTCTAACCTTTAATCTTCTTAAATTCATACACTCTTTAAGAACTGCAAATGCACCTTCAACCTGTATACTTCTATTAAGTCTATATCGCTTACCTATATCACTAGTTATATTATCATACGATATTTTTGAATATATTCTAAACTCTTTGTTGTAATTAATATATCTTCCATTATCAGGGTTAATAGCTCTAATAAATACAGCATTAGCTCTTTTATTAAAATATTCTTCTACTATTTCAAGTATTACCCCATCTTTTCTCATTAATATATTATCAATTTCATCATATATTAGATTTTCAGGTCTATTAATATCTTTTTTAAAACTTCTTTTCTTACTTTGTTCATAATACTGTGGCTTAATATATGATATATATCCATTTTCTTTTAAATATCTATAATTAAGTAAACTTTCATAACCTGCATCTGCTACTACATTTTTAATATTATGATAATTAACTTTTATCTTATCTATGAAAGGAATTAAAGTTCTTACATCAGTTGGATTAGAGAATATATTTAAATCAATAATATATTCACTCTGTACTGCTATTTGTAAATTATATGCTGGCTTTAATTGTCCATTTCTCATGTAATCTTCTTTCATTCTCATAAAAGTAGAATCAATATCTGTTTTAGAATAACTATTTCTATTTCCTAATATTTCTAGTTTTTCAATATATTCTTTTTCTTTAGTATTAATTTGTTCTATTCTTTCTATATATTTTTGCTTTAAAGTTTTTCTTCTACCTCTACCGTATACTCTTTTAAATATATATTTTGTTATGTATTCATATATATCATAAATACTAGTAAATTCAGTTGAAAAATCATTATTAAATTCATTAACTAAAACTATTTTTTTATTATTTAATTTTTCATAATTTTTAAGTATTGCTTTTTTCCAAACAAAAGAATACTTATTAGCATAAGCTTCTATTTTAGTTCCATCTATATATACTGTATCATCATTAATATTAGATAATTTCATTAATCTATTTACATATTGATAGAATAAATCATCTATTATATCGTTTATATCATTTAAAAATCTTGAAATTGTACTATGATCTGGCATTTTATTTGAATTAAGGATATATCTAAAATCTATTCTATTACGACAGGCTTTTTCTATATCTCTTGTTGAAGTTATATTTTCTGAATAAGCATAAAGTATTACAGCAAATAGTCTTATTGGATTGTATGCCTTGTTATTTTTCTTAGCTTTGTTTTTTAAAATTGTTAAATCTAATCCCTCCAGTATATTAATGAATTGCTTAACAGGGTCATTATCGTCTAAAGAAAACTGAAATACATTGAAAAGTTTATCTTGATTAAAGTAATTATTCATGGTATTATTAGTTATTGTGTTCATAGGTATATTATATCATTTTGGTGTGGATTTTTCCATTTAAAAGTGTTATTTTATACCTTTTTTATTATATTTTTTGATATTTTAAAAAGAGTAGAATTTAGATTCTTTAATTTCT
>NZ_LOHY01000040.1 GCF_001559795.1 Pseudostreptobacillus hongkongensis
GGTTATACTTAGCTGACCTTGCTGCCACTAAAGACCAAACTGGAGCAGCTATGAGATTAGGAAGAACATCTACTTACTTAGATATAGATGTTGAAAGAGAGTTACAAGACGGAAAAATTACTGAAAAAGTAGTTCAAGAATTAATAGATCAATTCGTAGTGAAATTAAGCCATATTAGATTCCTAAGAACTCCAAAATATGATGCATTATTTAGTGGTGATCCTACTTGGGTTACAGAAACTGTTGGAGGTATGTTAGCTGATACTCATTCATTAATAACT
>NZ_LOHY01000041.1 GCF_001559795.1 Pseudostreptobacillus hongkongensis
CATGGAGAAGTTTTTGTTCCAGTAGATGGTAGTGAAACAGACTTAGATTTATGACACTATGAAAGATTTATAAATGAAGAATTAACTAAATATAATAACGTTACAAGCGGAAAAATAATGTCTACAATTTTAAATAAAAAAACAAAAGGTAATTATTGAGGAGGAACCGTACAATATATACCACATGTAACTAATGAAATTAAAAAGAAAATTAGAAAAGCTGGCGAAGCATCAAATTCAGATATAGTTATAACTGAAATAGGTGGAACTATAGGTGCTATAGAATCTAATCCTTTTACAGAGGCTATAAGACAGTTTAAAAAAGAAGTAGGACGTGAAACTGTGATATATACACATGTTACACTACT
>NZ_LOHY01000042.1 GCF_001559795.1 Pseudostreptobacillus hongkongensis
GCCTTATTCCTGGCAAAAGTTGGTGTTCAGGATCCTCAGTTTGCGATTGAAGGTCTGCTCAATTACGCGATGGCACTGGATAATCCGACATTGAATAAATTGAGTGAAGAAACCCGGTTACAGCTCATCCCTTACCTTGTGAATTTTGCCTTTGCTGATTATTCCAGGTCTGCGGCAAGTAAGGCTCGCTGTGAGCATTGTGCTGGTACTGGATTTCATAATGTATTGCGCGAAGTGGTGAAACACTCCAGAAGCGGTGAATCTGTTATCAAGGAAGAGTGGGTGAAGGAACTATGTCAGCATTGTCATGGTAAGGGAGAAGTCAGCACAGCGTGCAGAGGGTGTAAGGG
>NZ_LOHY01000043.1 GCF_001559795.1 Pseudostreptobacillus hongkongensis
CCTCCTTCTCTATATTTCTGTGTAATATTTTTTATAAATACAGTTACAAAAAATATTGTTGAAGCAACCAATATTATTGCTGGTCCTGAAGGTAATGATAGTGATAATGATAATGGCACTATAATCCCTAAGATACAACTAATGGTTGAAAATATTATACTTAGCAGTATAAAGCCTCTAATAGACTTAGATAAATTCTTTGCTGAAGCTGCTGGTATTATTAACAAAGCTTCAACTAAAGCTGACCCAATTATTTTAACAGAAGCTACAGT
>NZ_LOHY01000044.1 GCF_001559795.1 Pseudostreptobacillus hongkongensis
CAGCGTCAGAGTTGTATAAGGGACAGCCGTTTTTGAGTGCCTTTTTGTGGTTGGTTACGGTGCCTTTCCAACCAAATTGTTCATTCAGCCGGTATGTTTTTGATCTGCCAACTTTAGGTCCCTCAAAGATCACCCCAACATCCAGTAGCGCGCGAACGGCGCGACTAACATTCGTTTTCTGCATCCCTAAAGTTTCAGCAATATCTGCTTGGGCGATCTGAATGAAGTTTTCGTAATCCAGATCTGCAAGCATCAGCAT
>NZ_LOHY01000045.1 GCF_001559795.1 Pseudostreptobacillus hongkongensis
AGAGATACGTCATGTAGGCCCGGATGTTTGCCTGCATTTAGTGGGCGCATGATCTCCCGGCTCGAAAGGGAAGCAGCGCACGAAATATTATGCTAAAATCCGCCCCCCTGCGGGGCCATACTCGAACCCGAAGGAAAAAAATGAACATTATTGAAGCTAACGTTGCTACCCCGGACGCTCGCGTCGCCATCACCATTGCGCGTTTCAACAACTTTATCAATGACAGCCTGCTGGAAGGTGCGATTGACGAACTGAAACGTATCGGTCAGGTAAAAGATGAAAACATTAACGTTGTTTGGGTGCCTGGTGCCTATGAGCTGCCGCTGGCGGCAGGCGCACTGGCAAAAAC
>NZ_LOHY01000046.1 GCF_001559795.1 Pseudostreptobacillus hongkongensis
GTCAAATACACAATTCCTAATAATAAGACAGTGCAACGAAGAAGGCGATTTAGTTCATCCAGCGATCTTTACGTTTGCGCCTTGGGATCAGGTGCGGCAATACCAGACCAAGCAGCAAGCCAAGCCCCAGCACGCCACCGCCATACATAAACCACTGCATGATGATGGTGCGCTGTTTGTCATCCAACTGCACGCTGGCGGCAGCAACCTTTTTCTGCGCGACAATCAGCTCGTTTTTCAGCTTCTGATTTTCTTCTTTTAACCCGTTGATCACGCTGTCGCTCTGCGCCACTTTTTGCTGCATTTCTGCCGTGCGCTGATTCCAGGTGTTATCGATATTGGTGAGTTTATCGGTCAGGGTTTTGACCTGATTTTCCAGATCTGGCACACGGGAGCGCAGGCTTGGCTCTGTGCTAAGTTGTTTCAACGGGATCCAGGCGGTACGGCCAGAGCTGTCTTTCACCTGGGCATAATTGGTGTTGGCGTCAGTTTGTAATAAGGTCACTTCCTCGCCGGCGTTAA
>NZ_LOHY01000047.1 GCF_001559795.1 Pseudostreptobacillus hongkongensis
TTTTATTGCAACAGCCCCTTCTAAATTATCTAGCATACAACCTAATAAACGCTTCAAGAGCTTCTATTCTTTCATTAAGTTCAAAAATTTTGTTTCTATCATTTGTATTAGGCAGTGCATTTTTATATTCATTAATTGCCATTCTATAATAATATGCTCTTGCTGTATAATCTTTTTGTTGTTCTCCTACAGTTTGATATTTTACTCCTTCATTATAAAAGTTTTCAAATGCAGTTGAATTTTTAGGTTTTACATTTGTTGATTTAATTGTTTCTAAATAGAAATTAATAATATTTACTTCATAATTCATACCATATCTTAAATAAATTTGTTTTGATAATTCAAATTTTTCTTTAGCATAAGAGTATTCTCCTATTTGGTAATATCTTAAAGCCTCTTCATAGTATTTTTTAGCTGTATTTAAATCGCTAGTTCTTCCTAATGTAGATAAATATGAATCAACTTGAGTTACTTTAAAAGTATTTCCATATTTAATATATAGCTTTCTAGCTGTTTCTAATTTTTCTTTTGCTCTAGAATAATCTCCATTTTGATAATATCTTACTCCTTCACTAAAATAAGTATCAGCACTAGAAATTTCTAAAGATTGTTTAATTGTATTTAAGTAAGAATCTATTCTACTTACTTGGCTTGTTAATGAATAACTAGAATATATTTTTCTAGCTTCTTCAAATTTAACCTTAGCACTATCATATCTTCCAGATTGAAATTCTCTTACTGCATCGTTATAGCTTGTATCTGCTATAGAAAGCTCTAATGCTTTTTTGATATTTACATATTTATCATAAGAACCTCTATAATTTGAACCAAAATCACCATAAACTTCTGCAGCCTTGTAGTAATAATTTGCAGCTGTTTCATATTTATTTGCATATTCATAATTTCTTGCTATATCTATATAAATATCTGCAGCACGTCTAGCTAAAGTTTCATATATACTATTATATTGTGTTCTTGTAGCACCATAACTACTTAACTTATTAATAAATGGTAATAATGCATCAACTCTATTTGTAGGATCTATTTCTACATATTTTATTATATGTTTTTGTGCATTAGATAATAATTCATATGTATTTCTATATCTGTTTGTTGAATAACCATTAAATCTTGCAAGTGATGGATTCATTTCTATTATATGCGCCATTTCCCATAATTCTAAATATGATGTAGCTTTTGATTTATCATCATATGAACTTGCTAATTTATTTTCATAAACATTTTCTACTTGTTTAATTCTATAAGCTATTTCATTTTCATCTTGTACAGTTAAAGGTTTTTTATTTTCATTTAATTCTTTAGCTGTAGCTTTTAATGCATCTATATATCTTCCTTGTGCAAAGTATTCTTGAGCAGTTAATGATGAACACGAAATTACAAATGTTAATGTCATTACTCCTATCATAATTTTTTTAAATATTTTTTTCATTTCTTTCACCTCTCGTCGTTATACCCAAATAATACACTCAAAAAAAACCAATGTCAACATTTCTAATAATTTTAAAAGGTTATTTTATGCTTTGTCTATTTTTGTAATATATTTTATTTAAGTTTATACAAAAGGCCTTTATATTAACTGTAAATTCAAACATTTATATATCAGTCTTAAATTCACTGTTTATAATAATATTTTATTGATTTTAATTTCTTATTGTTATACTATATAAATAAAGAGGTGATATAATGAAAAAGGATAAAATGTTAGAATACATTAGAACTAATAATATAGATGGAATTTTAATTTCTACTCCTAAAAATATACAATATATAACTAATTTTGAATGCGATCCACATGAAAGATTACTTATGTATATTTTAAGAAAAGATGGTAAAGAATTCATACTTTGTCCTGAACTTGAAAAAAATAGTGCAAAAAATTCTACTAATAATATAGAAATAATCGGGTATATGGATACAGAAAATGGATTTGAAAAACTTATGAAGGCTACTTCTTATTTAGAAAATTTAGCAGTAGAAAAAGAACATCTAACTGTAAAAAGATTTGAAATTATACAAGAAGTATTCAAAAGTAACAACATATTAGATTGTTCTTCTTTAATTAAAAATCTTAGAAAATATAAAAGCAAGGAAGAAATAGAATTTCTACAAACTGCAGCAAAATTTGCTGATAAATGTATAGAAATCGCCAAAGATAATTTAAGAGTAGGTATTACAGAACTAGAACTTAAAGCTATAATAGAAAATGAAATACAAAAATTTGGTATAAATAAAATGTCATTTGATACTATAGTTCTTTTTGGTGACGGTGCTGCTAATCCTCATGGATTAAGTTCTTCAAGAAAATTAAAAGAAAATGAATATGTTCTTTTAGATCTTGGATGTTATTATAAAGATTATGCTAGCGATATTACTAGATGTCTTGAATTTGGTAGGGTTTCTGAATTTGATAAAAGTATATATGATATAGTGCTTAAAGCAAATACAGAGGCAATAAAAGCTGTAAAACCTGGTGTTACTTTTGCAAGCCTTGATAAAATTGCTAGAGATATCATAACTGATGCTGGATATGGACAATATTTCACACATAGATTAGGTCACGGTCTTGGTATGGATTGCCACGAATATCCAGATGTATCTCAAAGCTGTAATGATATATTAGAAGAAGGTATGGTATTTACAATAGAACCAGGAATATATATACCTGATAAAGTCGGTATAAGAATAGAAGATGACATCGTAGTTACTCAAAACGGATATATACAATTAACTCAATACAAAAAATAGCTATAACTAGAAAAAAGAGTAGAAAATTTGAAATTAAAGAATCTAAATTCTACTCTTTTTAAATATCAAAAAACATAATAAAAAAGGTATAAAATAACACTTTTAAATGGAAAAATCCTCCCAAAAATGATATAATATACCTATGAACACAATAAATAATAATCCCATGAATAATTACTTTAATCAAGGTAAACTTTTCAATGTTGTACTTTAATGTGCAATTTCTAAATATTTCTTTTCTCCATTTACTTTAATATACACACTAACAAATCTCTTATCTATATCATTATATGTAAGTTCTATATAAATTGCATCATCAGGTATAGCCTCAACAACATTATTTGCCCATTCAACTAAGAATATATTATTGTCTGAATCTAAATAATCATCATAACCTATTTCATATAATTCATCTATATTAGATAATCTATATAAATCAAAATGAAGTATATTAATTTCATCTAGGTTATATTCCAAAACATATGTAAATGTAGGACTTTTAACATTATCTAAAACTCCTAGATTTCTACAAATTCTTTTAGATATGTGAGTTTTACCTGTACCTAAATCTCCTATTAATGCTATATACCTAATTTCTCTTTTTTTTATTTTTTCACTTATTTTATCAATCAAATTATTAATCTCTTCAAAATTCAGTATTTTATTTTCCATATATATCCCCTTTACTAATATAATATAGTATAACATAATACAATTATTATGTATACTTAATTTAATTTTTACATTTATCAAGAAATGTAAAATAGTTATTTTAATCTTGACAAAAATGTGGATATTTGTTATTATAACTATATCAATTAAAAGGACGTGATTTGAATGAAAAAATTATTTATTTTATTACTTACAATATTTTCTTTCACAGCATTTGCTGCAAAATCAGATGCTTATGGAAGATGGATTACTGAAAAAGGCGATACTGACAATAGAATTATAGTTGATATTTATGAAAAAAGTGGTAAAGTTTATGGAAAAATATACCAATTAACTAATAGATATGATTCAACAGGAAATTTAAGAAAAGATATTAACAATCCTGATGCATCTAAAAAAGGTAGAACTTTAGAAGGAATAGATTTTGTAAGTGGATTTACATACAACGAAGATAAAGATGTATATGAAAGTGGTAAAATCTATGATCCATCAAGTGGAAAAACTTATGATTGCTATATGATATTACAAAAAGATGGTACTTTAAAAGTTAGAGGACACGTAAGTGGACTTAAATTCTTAGGTAAAACACAAATCTGGAGAAAATATAAATAATGTAAATGGCCTTATGGTCATTTTCTTTTATAAAATAAATGTTATTTTTTTAACCTAATATTGTAAATTTATATTTTATATGATATAATTAATTGTAAATTAAAATTAATGGAGGTATTTTACCATGGCAGTAAAAGTTGCAATTAATGGATTTGGAAGAATAGGTAGATTAGCTTTAAGATTAATGGCTAACGATCCTGAATTTGATGTAGTAGCTGTAAACGATTTATCTGATGCTAAAACTTTAGCTCACTTATTTAAATATGATACAGCTCAAGGAAGATTTGATGGAACAGTTGAAGTAAAAGAAGGAGCTTTCGTTGTTAACGGAAAAGAAATTAAATCTTTTGCTGAAGCAGACCCTGCAAAATTACCTTGGGGAGAATTAGACGTAGACGTAGTATTAGAATGTACTGGATTCTTCGTTAAAAAAGAAAAAGCTGGATTACATATCCAAGCAGGAGCTAAAAAAGTAGTTATATCAGCTCCAGGTCAAGGAGATATGAAAACTGTTGTATTCGGTGTTAATGAAAACGTATTAGATGGAAGTGAAACTGTATTATCTGCAGCTTCTTGTACAACTAACTGTTTAGCACCTATGGCTAAAGTATTACAAGATAAATTCGGTGTTGTTGCTGGATCAATGACTACAATACATGCTTACACAGGAGATCAAAATACATTAGATGCACCACACAGAAAAGGTGACTTAAGAAGAGCTAGAGCAGCAGCTGAAAATATAGTTCCTAACACTACAGGAGCAGCTAAAGCAATAGGATTAGTTATACCTGAATTACAAGGAAAATTAGATGGAGCAGCTCAAAGAGTTCCTGTACCAACTGGATCATTAACTGAGTTAATAACTGTATTAGAAAAACCTGTAACTGCTGAAGAAGTAAATGCAGCAATGAAAGCAGCTGAAACTCCTTCATTCGGATACACTGAAGAACCATTAGTATCTTCAGATATTATAGGAATTAAATGGGGATCATTATTTGATGCTACTCAAACTAAAGTTATCAAATCAGGAGATACTCAATTAGTTAAAACTGTTGCTTGGTATGACAACGAAATGTCTTACACTGCACAATTAATCAGAACTTTACACTACTTTGTAAGTTTAATTAAATAGTATATATAAAAACACCTCATACGAGGTGTTTTTTATTTTCTTTATTATTTTTCTATCTTAAAATTTTTTAATGGATTTTCTATTACATGATCCTTAATTGAAATCTATATTAGTATTTTTATTATAAATTATATTATCAGTTACCAATCCATCTAAGGCAAAGTATAATTTACTTCCTTTTTCTAAAGTTTGTTTTGCTATTAATTTTTAATTAACATATTTTGGAATTCTATGATTTATATTCTATTGACCAAAATTGAAATATTTTTATTTTTGGTCAATAGAATTCTTATAGTTCAGTTCCATCTTTTAATATATCTATATATCTTCTATATATAAATAATCTATTTCTTTTATTATTATTTATCTGTTCAAGTATTCCTAATTCAACTAAATACTTTATAGATGCTGCCTATATATTATATGGCAGTCCTAACTCATCTGCTATCTTTTATATATTTATTATTAGATTTTCAAATAAGTAAATTAGTATATTAATTTAATTTTATCTTCATATCTTTAGATAGTTTATTATAGTCTTTTTCATAAAGCTCTATTTTTCCTCCTATTTTTTATCTTTACTATATAATACCCCTCCATTATTTTGTCAAATATTTAATTTATTTTTTT
Source organism: Pseudostreptobacillus hongkongensis (assembly GCF_001559795.1). Lineage (NCBI taxonomy): Bacteria > Fusobacteriati > Fusobacteriota > Fusobacteriia > Fusobacteriales > Leptotrichiaceae > Pseudostreptobacillus > Pseudostreptobacillus hongkongensis. The sequence continues at coordinate 5,813 of NZ_LOHY01000047.1, forward strand.
CAAAAAAAAGAACAGTCTTTTAAAACTGTCCTTACTCAAATAAGTCTGATATACTATCTGTATCATCCTTTATATTATATTTTTCTTTACCTTTTTTATATCCATAAACATAATCTAGGTTAATATTTTCCATAGATCTAAATACTTTTTGTTTTAATCCTGGGTTATTTTTTTCTAATCCTTCTAACATTTCTTTTATTTCACGTCTTTTACTAGATGTTTTACCTGCTTCTATTACACAACCACAGTTCATAGCTCTTATACCGTTTTTCTTAGTAAACTTAATTATATCTTCTTCATGTACTAAAGCCATAGGTCTTATTAAAGTTAAATTTCCTGTAGTTGATGGTGTTTTAGGAAGCATAGTTTTTAACTGACCTCCATAAAATAAATTTATCAATGTAGTTTCTATAACATCATCAAAATGATGCCCTAGTGCTAACTTGTTATATCCCATTTCCTCTATGTTTTTATAAAGTATACCACGTCTCATCTTAGCACACAGGAAACATGGATAATCTTGTGCCATTTCATTAGCAATTTTCCAAATGTTAGTATCAATAATATCACATTCTATATTAAGCTCTTTAAGATTAAATTTAAAATGTTCTAGATCATCTTCTCTAAATCCTGGATTTAAACTTATAGCTTTAAATTCAAAATCAAATCTTTTATCTTTTTTTAACTCTTGAAATAGTTTGCATAAAAGTAGAGAATCTTTTCCTCCTGATACAGCTATTGCTATTTTATCTCCTTTTTCTATTAACCCGTATTCTAAAACTGCACTTAAAAATTTTGTATATATATTCTTTTTATATGTAGTTCTTATACTTTCTTCTATTTCTTCTACAGGTTTTAAAGGTCCATCAGGTATTATTGCATTACAACTTAAATTTACCACTATTTTGCCTCCCTAATCTGTGCAGGCGAACCTACTGCTATCATGTTATCAGGAACATCTTTTAAAACAACAGAACTAGCTCCTATTTTAACATTATTCCCTATAGTAATATTCCCTATAATTTTAGCTCCAACCCCAACCACAACATTATTTCCTAAAGTTGGGTGTCTCTTTATTTTATCAGAACTATTACTACCTAAAGTAACTTCATGGTATATAAGGCAATCATCACCAATTATTGCTGTTTCTCCTATAACTACACCTATACCATGATCAAAGAATACTCTTTTTCCTATTTTTGCACCTGGGTGTATTTCTATAGATGTTACTAATCTTGAAATTTGTGATATAAGTCTTGCCAAAAAATAGAACTTTTTATTGTATAACCAATGAGCTACTTTATGAGCTATCATAGCATGTAATGATGGATAAAGTAAAACTTCTAATTTATTTTTTATAGACGGATCTCTATCATATATATTATTGATCTCTTCTTTTAACCACTTAATCATTTTTATTCCTCTTCTTTATATTTATATGGAGCTACCGATAAATATCTTTCTCCACCATCTGGTGCAACTGTTACAACCTTTTTACCTTTTCCTAATTCTTTTGCTAATTTATATGCTGCTTTTATATTAGCTCCTGATGATATTCCTAAAAATAAACCAAATCCTCTACTTAATTTTCTTGTAAATTCTATTGCTTCTTCATCAGTAATCTGAATTATACCATCTATTAAACTTCTATCAAAGTTATCTGGTATAAATCCAGCTCCTAGACCTGCTATAGCATGCTTGCCAGGTTCATTTCCTGAAAGTACTGCTGAAGCTTCAGGTTCTACTGCATATATCTTAGTATTAGGGCTATCTTTTTTAAATCTTCTTGCAACTCCAGTTAAAGTTCCTGCTGAACCCACTCCTGTTACAAATACATCAACATCATTTAATTCTTTTAAAATTTCTACTGCTGTTGTTTCATAATGTTTATATGGATTTGCTCCATTACTAAATTGACTAGGTATAAAGTAATTAGGATTTTCTGCCTTAATTTCTTCAACTTTATCTATAGATCCTTTCGTACCTAAAGTCCCATCTGTTAATATTAATTCTGCACCTAACGCATGTAAAGTAGCACGTCTTTCAACTGTCATAGTTTCTGGCATTACAATTATTACCCTATAACCTAATGCAGACCCTATTAAAGCAAGTGATATACCAGTATTACCAGAAGTTGCTTCTATTAGGGTATCTCCAGGTTTAATAACCCCTTTTTTCTGTGCGTCTTCTAACATACCAAGTACAGCTCTATCTTTAACACTTCCACCTATATTAAATTTTTCTAATTTAACATAAACATCAGCTATATTTTCTTCTTTAAAATCTATCTTGAATAAAGGTGTATTACCTATTAATTCTACTATATTGTTATATATCATTATTTATACATCTCCTTTGCTTTCTTAACTATTTCTTCATAAGTCAATCCTTCAGGTTTAATTTCACCTAAATAAGTCACATCAACTTTTTTAGGTCTTGGGAATTTCATATATCTTGAAAAGGCATCAAATGCTCCATCTATCTTAATACAAGTTATGTCAACATTAAGTTCTTTTGCAAGTATAGCAAATGCCTTTTTAAATTGAGAAATATTTCCATCCTTAGTTCTTGTACCTTCAGGGAATATCATTACATTTTTACCTTGTTTTAATATATTTGATAAAGTTTCTAAAGATCCTTTAATATCTCCATCTATATCCACTAAAACAACATTAGTATTTTTACCAACAAATTCCATAAATTTATTTTTAAAATACCAATCTATTGCTAATGTATAAGTTTTTTTCAATATCTTGTTATCAAACATAAGACTTATAGCTAATGAATCTAAGAAACTTTGATGATTAGCTATTATTATTTGTGGTTTATCTTTAATTTTATCTTTTCCATGTAATCCTAATCTAAAGTATATTTTAAATGCAACCCATAATATAGGTTTAAGTATAATACCTAAAATACCCTCTTCTAAATCTTTTTTAGGCGCATTTTTTACAATATTTTCCCATTGATTAGTTACATTTTCATTAAATACATTAGATGTTTGCGCAACATAATCTGAAAGTTTAGCTAAAGTAGAATTTTCTTTAAACTCTTTTTCTGCTATTATTACACCGAATGTACTTTGGATAAAGCTAATAAGTTCGACTTGATCAAGTGAATCTAACCCATATTCTATCTCAAGATTTTCATCTGCTGTTAAAAGTCTTCCTTTCATATTTTCTATGAATTTTTTAATTACTCTATATTCATTAGAACGAGGTATGTTATCTTCTTGTTCTACCTTTTTCTCAACCTTATCTTTTAAATATATATCTTTTAACATAAATCTTCTTGTTTTACCTATTCTTGTCTTAGGTAATTCTTCTTCTGTTATTCTATATTCCAATATTTTTTCATGATTATGTACTTTAGCATTATAGAATTCTACTAAGTCTTTAACATAGGCGTGTATATTAGAAATATTATGTAATTTAGCTTCTTCAGAATCTATAACTATTAAAGCAGTCAGTTTATCTTTATTTGCAAAAATACCTATTTCTTTTATTCCACCTTTAGTTTCTTCCATGAATTTGAATTCAAGTTTTTCTGGATCTATATTCTTACCATTAGATAACACTATCATAGCATTTTTTCTACCAATTATATTAATATATCCATCTTCATCTAATTCTACTAAATCCCCTGTTTTAAACCAACCATCTTCAGTTAATACTTCTGCTGTTTTATCTGGTTTGTTATAGTACCCTTTCATAACTATAGGACCTTTAACCCATAATTCTCCATCTACTATTTTTATTTCAATATTTTTAACAGGAAGTCCAACTGTTCCAGCTTTTTTAGCATTTTCGGGTGTTGATGCTGCTACTAATGGTGAAGTTTCTGTAAGTCCATATCCTTCTGAATATCTAAATCCTAAAGTATCAAAAAATTCTATAACTTCTTTTTCAGACTTAGCTCCTCCTGCAAGGAAATCTCTAATATGTCCTCCAAATTTTTGATGAACTTTCTTAAATACAATTTTTGAGAACCATGTTTTATTTACAGCTTTTGCAACTTTAAATGCAGTTCTTGTAACCCATTTAGAATCTAGAGTATCTTTAATACTCTTATAGAACATATAGTAAACACGTGGAACAAGAATAAGCATAGTTACTCTATTTTTTTCAAGTGCTGCTAATATATCTTTACTAGATAATTTCTCAACAAGTACCACAGAAAATTGATTACTGTGATGCATTAAGAAAAGGTTAGTTATCATTAAAGGTAATATATGGTGAAAAGGTAAAACAGCTAATAACTGTTCTTCTGGTATAGTACCTTTAACTGAGTGAATAGAATCCATTTGTGCAATAATATTATTATATGTTAACATTACACCTTTAGGTGATCCAGTAGTTCCTGATGTATAAATCATAACAGCTGTTTCTTCACCTTCAGGGTGTCTAAGTATTCTTTCATCTTTTTTTATTAAATCAAACTTTTCTTGACTAAATTCAAACTTATCTACATTAAATATAGCTACATCAAATTCTAATTCTGACACAGCCTTTTCTGCTACTTCTTTAGTGGTATTTGAAACATATATAGCTTTTGCTCCTGAATCTGTTAAGAAATATTTTAATTCATCTACAGAAGACAATGCATCTATTGCAATAGGTGTAAATTTTCTATCCCATAAACTATAAAATGCATAGAACCATTCCTTCCTATTTTCCATCATTATTATTCCAAAATCTTTATTTCCATCTTTGTTTATATTATATTCTGAATAATATTTAACATTATTTACTAGATCTTCATGACTTATTTGATTATTTTCAAAATCAACTATAGCCAATTTTTGAGATTTATTTAAAAACATAAAATAAACTCCTTTCAGATTTTATAGTAACCATATTTTACAACAATTTTAAAAAATATTCAATGATAGATAATTAATTATTTTATATTTGTCCAAATAAATATAAATATAGCTAAAACCGATAGTCTAATTTTACTATCGGTTAACAATATTGTTTTCATTAATTATTATTGGTAAAAATAATAACAGATATTTTTTTATTTAAGTCCTTTCTACCTTATTGCAAAGGTAAATGTTTCTTTGTTGTAAAATTGTTCAAATTCTTTATATAATTGTTTTAATTCTTCTATTTTTTTAGGATCATCTGAGGTATTTATTGTCTTATCCCACTCATTACCATTATCATTTTCTACTACATAAAGACTTAAAGCAGGATAATCTCCCATAAATAAAATATATTTATACCAATCAATATCTTCATATTTTATTGGTTTATTAAAAAACATTCGTTCTCTTTCGTTACGTAAGTACTCGTAATCAGGATTAGATTCTTCTGAAAATTTCATAATATAATCTTCAATGGTATATACATCTTTTGGATTAAGATAAAATTTGTTATTTGACTTATTAAAATCCAAACTTTCAAATATGTCCATATCTATTCTTATTTTCAAATCTAATTTCTCATCATAATTTTCTTGTAGAAAAATTTTAAATATTCTTTCTTTATTATCTTGAATATATTTATCTAATTTCTCAAAGTCATTCCCCTTTGATTTATCATATATAAGTTTATCTATTATATACTTTTTTTCTGCTCTATATAATAAACCAAAACTTATATCTTCAAAACTTCCATAATATACATCATATATCTTAAAATAATCTAATTTTGATTTATATTTTTTAACAAAAGCTATATCATAATTATCAAATCCATTAAGTTCATTAAAACGCCTTTTAACTCTTATATCTTTTTCATCTATTATTATATTCTTTTCATTTTTATACATTAATAATATTTCTTTTTTTATGGCTAGTCCATAAAACTCTCTTAAAATTAATAGAAATAGTATTAAAATTACAAATTTTTCTCTTTTTTTCATTGATTCTCCTTTGTATTAACCAAATATCATTCCACCATCCCTATAGCTTCCTATTAAAACTTCATTATAAAGTATATAAATTATACAAGATAATAATAAAATCAATTTAAACAAAATTTTCTCTTTTCCCTTAACTATATACCAAATATTATATATTAAAACAGATAATATAATAAATATATCTCCCTTTTCTGTAAATTCAATAAATGATATAAAAATTTTATGTTCTATCATAAAATTAATAATATATACAAAGAGACAATACAATGTATTCACTCTATAAATACCACTTTTCTTTTCCTTATAATTTAAAATAAAGTCATATGATAATATTAATATCGAAGCTAAAAGTGCCATATTATATGGTAATAAATTATATAATGCATATATCAATAAATATAAATAAATGTATTCAACTATAAATGTCATTTTTTTAATTTTTTCTTTGTTATTTTTTTAATTTATTACAACAAATATACATTAATATTAATCTTTTATCAACATCTATTTTTAACCTATAAAAATATACTTTAAAACATATAAAATTGACATTTTTTACATTTTTATATATAATAACCAAATAGTTAGTTCTCAAACGAACTATTAAGGAGTGATATGGTTACTAAAAAAGAAGTATTAAATAACATTCGTATATTTAATAAAAAACTAAACAAAAAGGTACATCTTTCATATAGCAATTCTAATTTAAATCCATTACAAAGGTATATAATCAAATATATTTTAGATAATATATCTGAAAATAAAGAAGTCTTTCAAAAAGATATAGAAAAAGAATTTGATATCAGTAAATCTCACGCAAGTGAAATACTTAAAAATTTTGAAAGAGATGGCTTAATTATTAGAAATGCTTCAAATAAAGATTCTAGAATGAAAAATATTTTAGCAACACAAAAATCTGTTGAAATAAGTAATGAAATAGAAAAAAACATATCAATTATGGAAGATAACCTAACACAAAATATTACAGATGAAGAACTAAATTACTTATTTAAACTTTTAAATAAGTTAATAGAAAATATTAATTAGGAGGTAAAATGAATAAAACACTTTTAAAATCTCTAAGAGAATATAAAAAAGAGAGTCTACTTGCACCTTTGTTTATAGTACTTGAAGTATTAATGGAAGTATTAATTCCAATACAAATGGCAAGAATTATAGATAAAGGTATAACAAATCAAGATATGACTTATGTGTTTAAAACAGGGTTTATATTAGTAATAATAGCTATGCTTGCCTTACTTTTCGGAGTATTATCAGGAAGATATGCATCAATTGCATCTGCTGGATATTCAAAAAATATTAGAAAAGATTTATTCTATAAAATACAAGATTTTTCTTTTAAAAATATAGATAAATTTTCTACATCTAGTTTAGTTACAAGACTTACATCTGATATTACTAATTTACAAATGGCTTTTATGTTTAATATTAGATTACTTGCAAGAACTGTATGTATGATGATATTACCTTTATTTATGATATTATCAATAAACAAAAAAATTGCACTAATATTTTTAATAGTTGTTCCTATTCTTGCTATAGCATTAGGACTAATAATCAAAATTGCCTACCCTTTATATACACAATCATTTAAAGAATATGATATTTTAAATAAAAAGGTACAAGAAAATGTTAATGCTGCTCGTGTTGTAAAGGCTTATGTTAGACAAGATTTTGAAATAAATAAATTTAAAGATACATCAAGCAAAGTATATAACCTATATGCAAAAGCTGGTAAAGTGGTTTCATTTGATTATCTTGCTATGCAATTTACTATTTATACTGTTATACTTGCTATATTATTACTTGGTGGTAAAAATATAGTATATGGTAAAATGGCTTCTGGTGAACTTACTACATTAATAATATATGCTATTCAAATACTTATGGCATTAATGATGATGAGTTTTGTATTTGTTATGAATTTAATAGCTCAGGCTTCTATAGGAAGAATAACAGAAGTTTTAAATGAAACATCAGATATACAAAATCCTGAAAATCCTATCAAGGATATTAAAAATGGAGATATTTCATTTAAAGATGTTAGTTTTAGTTATTCAGGTATAGATGGTAATTTATCACTTAAAAATATTAATATTGATATAAAATCAGGTCAAACTATAGGAATAATAGGAGAAACAGGAAGTTCTAAATCTACTTTAGTTCAACTTATTCCTAGACTTTATGATGCAACTTATGGAAGTGTTGAAGTTGGTGGAATTGATGTTAAAAAATATGACCTTGAAACATTACGTGATGAAGTTTCTATGGTATTACAAAAAAACACTCTATTTACTGGAACTATAGAAGAAAATATAAAATGGGGAAATCCTAATGCAAGTATAGATGAGGTTATAAGAGTATCACGTCTTGCATGTGCTGATAATTTTATACAAGAATTCCCAGATAAATATAATACTCAAATAGTACAAGGTGGAAATAATGTATCAGGTGGACAAAAACAAAGAATTTGTATAGCACGTGCATTACTTAAAAAACCAAAAATCCTTATACTAGATGATTCAACATCTGCTGTTGATACAAAAACTGATTATTTAATAAGAAAAGCATTTAAAGAAGAAATCCCTGATACTACTAAAATTATTATAGCTCAAAGAATTTCATCTATAGAAGATGCTGATTTAATAATAGTACTTGATGATGGTCAAATAAATGGTATAGGAACTTCAAAAGAACTATTAGAAAATAACAAAATATTCCAAGATATATATAATTCTCAAGTAAAAGGTGGTGAATAAATTGAAAAAACCAGAAAATTCAAAAGCAGTTTTAAAAAGGTTAGCTAATTTTATATTATTAAAACATAAAAAGAATTTATTAATAGTAACTATAGGGGTTATAATAGGAACTATAGCATCTACTTCAGTTTCTTTATCACTTAAGTTTCTGATAGATGATTATATAACACCATTAATAGGACAAAGTAATCCAGATTTTTCTAGTTTCTATAAAATATTAACAATTTTAGCCATCATATTCATAATAGGAACAATTTCTACATTCCTATATAACTATATAATGGTTGAAGTTGGTGAAGAAACTATACTTAGAATTAGAAATGAATTATTTGATAAGATGCAAAGTTTACCTATTAGATATTTTGATCAAAATACTAATGGCTCTATAATGAGTGTATATACTAATGATACTGATACTTTAAGAAATGTTATTACTAACGCATTACCGCAAGTAGTAACTTCATTTTTATCTATAGTAACATCATTTATCTCTATGCTTATTCTTAGTCCATCACTTACTATACTATCTATAATAGTACTTGGATTATTAAGTTACATAATATCTGATATAGGTAAAAAAAGTGGTAAGTATTTCAGTGCTCAACAACGAAGTTTAGCTGATGTTACAGGATATATAGAAGAAAGAATGAATGGACAAAAAGTAATAAAAATATTTAATCACGAAGATATTTCAAAAGAAGAATTTGATAAATTAAATGAAAAATTATTTAATTATAACAGTAGAGCAAATATTTTTTCATCTATTCTTGGACCTATAGTAGGAAATGTTGGTAACTTACAATTTGTACTTACAGCTATAATAGGAAGTATACTTTTAATATATGGAAAAACAGGAATAACTATAGGTGTGCTTGTTTCTTATTTACAATTTACAAAAAGTTTTTCTCAACCTATAATGCAAATTTCACAACAATTTAACTCAATTGTAATGGGAATTGCAGGAGCTGAACGTGTATTTAATCTACTTGATGAAAAACCTGAAATAGATAATGGTACTGTTGTATTAACTAATATAGAAATATTAGAAAACGGAGAAATAACTGAAGTTAGAAATAATAACAAATGGGCTTGGAAAAAAACAAATTTAGATGGTAGTGTTGAATATATAGAACTTAAAGGTGATGTTAGATTTAATAATATGACATTTGGATATAATGAAAATAAAATAATTCTTGATGATTTAAATCTGTATGCTAAACCTGGACAAAAACTTGCCTTTGTAGGTTCAACAGGAGCCGGTAAAACTACTATAACTAATTTAATAAATAGATTCTATGATGTAAATAGTGGTGAAATAACATACGATGGTATAAATGTAAAAGATATAAAGAAAGCTGACTTAAGAAGATCTTTAGGAATAGTATTACAAGATACTCATCTATTTACAGGAACTATAATGGATAATATTAGATATGGTAAACTTGATGCAACTGATGAAGAGGTTTATAAAGCAGCTTCTCTTGCACATGCTGATCATTTTATAAATATGTTACCAGATAAATTTAATACTGTTATATCTGGAACTGGTGATGAACTATCTCAAGGTCAAAAACAATTACTTGCTATAGCTCGTGCGGCTATTGCAAATCCTCCTGTATTAATACTAGATGAAGCAACTTCAAGTATAGATACAAGAACTGAAAAAATAGTGCAAACAGGTATGGATAACCTTATGAAAGGTAGAACGGTATTTGTAATAGCTCACAGATTATCAACGATAAGAAATAGTGATGCTATTATAGTATTAGAACATGGTAAAATTATAGAACGTGGTGATCACGAAGATTTAATAAAACAAAAAGGTACTTATTATCAATTATATACTGGTAATTTAGAACTTGATTAATTAAAAGGGGCTGTTGCA
>NZ_LOHY01000048.1 GCF_001559795.1 Pseudostreptobacillus hongkongensis
GGAGTGAAGCCGGTCACACGGGTTTGGATGAGACCCCATCAGGGGCAGGAAAATCACCTTCGGAGAGGATTTATCCGCCAGTGCACGTTCTGTTTCCTGTAACAACAACATGTCATCCGTTTTACGGGAAGCAAAGCTGCCTTTCTTGAGGAAAACGGTATGCTCCGCATCAGAAGCAATAACAGAGATGCGTGTATCATGCTCCCCCAGTTTTCCCTGATTGGATATCCACCATGTGCTGTATCCTGCTTTTGCTGCCAGCGCCACCACGTTGTTGCCGGAATC
>NZ_LOHY01000049.1 GCF_001559795.1 Pseudostreptobacillus hongkongensis
CCCGTATTCCATACCGGATAACCAATCGGCACACTGCTGCCGCGCACCTGTGCCAGTTCCTCGCCAAAAGCCGGATACCAGCTGACATCTACCGCCGCTTCCGTCGGGCCATACAGGTTATGCAACGGCGCGCCGGTTAACTGTTGCCATTCGCGGCATAAATCAGCCGGTAAGGCCTCACCACTACAGAAAACCTGTTTCAACGTCGCGCAATTCTGGCGAGCGGTTTGCGGCGTCAGCGATGCAACAAATGCCGCCAGCATCGACGGCACAAAGTGCGTGGTCGTTACGCCATATTCGG
>NZ_LOHY01000050.1 GCF_001559795.1 Pseudostreptobacillus hongkongensis
GTTACACCGTTTTTTAAATCAAGTTCTGCTTTTTGGAAATTAGCAAGTTCTCTTTGAATATCATGCTTTAAACCTGCAATATTCTCATCTTCTGTCTGTTGAGTTTTTGCAAATTCTTTCATCTTGTCTTTATTAAGTTGCATTAGTACCTTTTGTTTTATTTTAGAGTTTATATCATATCAACTATCTGCAACTTTTTGATATTCACTAGCTTCACTTGATATACTACCTATGATATCTGGATCAAGAGATTTTACTTCTTCATACATACTTATTCTTTTACATTCTTC
>NZ_LOHY01000051.1 GCF_001559795.1 Pseudostreptobacillus hongkongensis
GACTTCTGCCGCTTTACCGTTGTCCAGCACAGCCTGCAATTTCGCGCGCGCTTCGGCATCATCTTTCGCCAGTTTGCCGGAGGTAAGCATCTCCACGCACAGCGCCATTGTGACGTCAAACAGTCGCGGGTTACGGTATTCACCTGTCAGGAACTGTACCGCTTCACGCACTTCGACCGCGTTACCAGCGCTGGATGCCAGCACCTGGTTCATGTCGGTCAGCAGCGCGGTGGTGCGTACGCCTGCGCCATTTGCCACGCCAACAATCGCTTCGGCAAGGGCTTCAGAGAGTTCATAGGTCGGCATAAAC
>NZ_LOHY01000052.1 GCF_001559795.1 Pseudostreptobacillus hongkongensis
TGATAAAATAATAGAAATAGGTGCAGATAAGCTAAAGGCCGGAAAGGTGGTTTCAAAAATTTCAGAATTTGTAAATTCAGAAAAGCCTATACCTCAAAAAAACATAGAAATTACAAGTATTAATGAAAATATGGTAAGAGATGCAGAAACTATAGAAAATGTTATGACTAGATTCATAGATTTTGTTAACGACTGTACTCTTGTTGCTCACAATGCTCAATTTGACGTTTGATTTATAACTAAAAAATG
>NZ_LOHY01000053.1 GCF_001559795.1 Pseudostreptobacillus hongkongensis
GTTACAGCCGTTCAATTACAAAATTAAAAAAGTCCTTACGAAAACGTCCTTTTAACTCTTCTCCCAAGGCCACCCGCTAGGAGTGTGACACCTACAAAAATGAAGCAGGAGATGATACGCATGGAGTTACAAATTGTTACTAGCACAGACTTCGGCTATGTAAGAACAGCAACTGTTAACGGTAAGACTATGTTTGTTGGTAAGGATGTGGCATCTATCATCGGATACCAAAATGGTAGTCGTGATATTAACCGCC
>NZ_LOHY01000054.1 GCF_001559795.1 Pseudostreptobacillus hongkongensis
CTTAAAATAACAGGAAATGGTAAAGTTGTTAGTCAAAGACCAGAAACAGGTACAGTAATAAAACAATGAAGTAAAATTATAATTGAACTTAAAAAGAGAAGACTGGTTAATGTATTATCAAATATATGTGAAAAAATATATGAATACATATAATTATGAATCAGATGAAAAGTTAGAAATAAGAACTTTTTGTGAAGTTAATTTTAGTAATAAGGAAACTATAGGAGTAGTAATACGTGAAAGTTTAGAAAAAGATTTAGGAGATTATAAAATAAAGAAGATACATAAGGTGTTAGAAG
>NZ_LOHY01000055.1 GCF_001559795.1 Pseudostreptobacillus hongkongensis
CTTCAAGCATCTTGCCACATTCAAGGACTATCGTTCCTTTCGGATCTGTTACGCAATAGCTACTGTGCATCTGCATAAGGTTCGGTTTTACATAAAATCTTGTCTTACCACTTCCTGATCCACCGATTACAAGTACATGCTTGTTACGAGCATACTTTGGATTAGCCGGTCTACCATTCATAGTTAGGCGTTCTGTCTGGGTAAGCAAGATATTGTTTTGAAACTTTTCATCCATGTATGGCTCAATATCTTTCTTATTTCCCCATCTTGCTGAGCCATACTCTTTTCCCTGTCTAAACTTTTTAGCATTTTTCCCTTTGGTATAGACAATAAATTTGATTAAAGCAGCTACTCCTACGC
>NZ_LOHY01000056.1 GCF_001559795.1 Pseudostreptobacillus hongkongensis
AAACTGTCGTGGCTCCTGATTGCTGGGGCGATTTGCCCTGGGGAGAGCTTTATCGAAAGGCGCTGGAGCGTCAGCTCAACCCGTGGTTCACTAAAATGGATGGTTTTCATCTGCTTAAGATTGGCAACTTAAGCGCAGAAATCAATTGCGAAGCGTGCGCGGTTTCGCATCAAGTGAATGTTTCTGCGCAAGGAATGCCAGTCCAGGTGCAGGCGGATCCACTTCATCTTCCTTTTGCCGATAAATCCGTTGATGTTTGTCTACTGGCACATACATTGCCGTGGTGCACTGATCCGCATCGTTTATTGCGTGAAGCCGATCCGGTAC
>NZ_LOHY01000057.1 GCF_001559795.1 Pseudostreptobacillus hongkongensis
CGTGGACAATATTTATATTATCATAAATATACTTTTTATGTCAATACCTTTTTTTGTTTTTTTTTGAAAAATTTTTCCCAGTTATTCAAAAAGCACCTAAATTGGTGCTTCTTGATAATATATTTTTTTTATTAATTTGAAGCTTTAACTGGTAATGGTGTTACAAATTGTGTATCATAGATTGCTTTTGAATCATCAATAAATACATTTGCATATTTAATACCTTTATTAATAGGTACTACAATATATCTAAACATTAATGGTACTTCTACAGCTTGTGAAACAAAGTATTCTTCCCATTTCTTGTATGCTTCTGCTTTATAATTAGGATCACTTATTCCTTTAGGATCTGATATTGCATTCATTAATCTTTCATTTTCATCATTTGCATAACGAGTCATATTGAACTCAACATATTTACTCTTACTTTGAGCTGGATCAAGTGAACTTCCTACACCCCATGCAGCCATATACATATCTATATCATCATCATTTGCTTGTATTTTATCATAGAATAAGTTGAAGTCTAATAATCTTCCATTAGTTAATTCAACATCTACTCCAATTTCTTTCCAATTTTGTAGCATTTGTTGTGCTATAGGTTCTGCAACCTCACTACCATTCATAGTTGTAAAGTGAAGTTTTAGATTTTTACCATCTTTATCTACTATTCCATCACCATCAGTATCTTTATATCCTGCTTCTGCTAGTAATTGTTTAGCTTTTTCAGGATTATATGGGTATCCTTCAAGAGATGAATTATAGTATTTTTTAAATACAGGAGGTGTAACTCCATTTGCTCTTTGTCTTATACCACCATAGAATGCTTGAGCAATTTCATCAACATTTAAAGCATATGCCATAGCTTGTCTAACTTTCACATCTTGAAGAGGAGTTTTTCTATCTTGTATACTCACACCTTTTTCTTTATCATAATGTCCTAAGTTAAATCCTAAATATTGATAGTATAAATCAGGTCTACCAATTAAACTTAAGTTATCAAAGTCTTTGAATTTTTCATAAAGAGATTGATCTAATTCTAAATAAACATGGAATTCTCCATTTTTCATTGCTGTTGCTTGTAATTGAGTTCCTAATGTTTTTATAACTACCTTATCTAGTTTTGGTTTACCTAAGTAATAGTTTTCATTAGGCACTAATTCTACTGATTCTCCTGGTACTATACTTTTAACCACAAATCTCCCATTTGATATAGGGTTTTTTCTAACCTTATCTGAACTTGCTAAATCTTTAATAGCCACATCAGATAAATAGTGTTTTGGTAATATTGATCCACCTGAAGTTAGAGCTCCTCCACCAGTAATTAATTTTGGACTTAGCTCACTAACATGTATTTTTAACTCAGTATCACTAACTTTTTCAAATCCTGATATAGTTTTAGCTTTTCCTTCATGATATTCTTTCATACCTATAATAGTTCCATGATCTTCTGGACTATATCTAACTCCTGTATAATCAGGTGAACCTAGTACTTCATATGTATAAATAAAATCGTCAACACCTAAAGGAGCTCCATCTGACCATTTAAGACCTTCTCTAAATTTAATATTAATAGTTTTATTTTTTTCATCTAATGTAACTGTCGCCATTCCACCTTCTTTACCAACAATTTCAAAATCATCATTTTTCCAGAATATTTCTTCATTGAAATAATTCATAATATCTCCATCTGGTGCTTCTTGATAATGTAGTGGTGAAAAAATACCTTTAAATGGTGAATTAGTAACTAATGCAACTTTTAATTCCCCACCTTCAATTGCTTTTTGATCACTTGTATATTCCATAGGGAAATTTAAACTTGTCGTTTCTCCACCTTTTTCTGATCTTGATTTACCTGGTCCACAAGAAATCAACATTCCTAATACTCCTAGCATTATGCTAGCTTTCATAAATTTATTCATAATATCCTCCTGAGTTTTATTTAATTTCTATTTTGATTTATTTTACTACATTTCAAGTATTATTTCAAATATATTTTTTTAATGTTAATCATTAATTTTATATATAATTAATCTTTTTATATGATTATAGTATAATTAAATTAAAAAAAATCGTATAATAAATATAAATGATATATAAACATATTATAGTTTTAATAATTATTATAAATTTGATTTACAATAATATTATTATGTAAATAAAAAATTAGGACTTTACGACCTAATTTTAATTTTATTTAAAATTCATATATGACATGTCTGTAATATTTCCTATAGGATGATTTACAACATTTTTAACTTTTTTACTTATATATTGATTTTCTATAGAAAAATATAGAGGTGAAACAACCATATTTTCTAAAACTAATTTTTCTGCTTGTTGTATTTTAGATTTTGAATTCAATATATCTTTGTTTGCCTCATTTAATAAATTTTGAAATTCTTTTTGATTAAATACTTTAACATCTTTTTTCTTATATGTAAATCTATCAAGTATAGATATAGGATTATCGTATTTAGGTGACCAAGTATTTAATGCTATATCATATTTTAACTCTTTAATATTTGCTAATCTATCCTTGTATGGTACAACTTTTACACTAAATTCTAATCCTAAATTCTCTTTAATTTGAGATTGTATATATTGAACTTCTTTAACTTCTACAGGAGTATTTCCTGCTAATATTTCAAGTTTTATATCATTTGTATTAAGTTCTTTTTTTGCAATATCTAATTCTGATTTAGCCTTATTTACATCTATATCAGATATAGTATAACTAGGTTCATAATTAAATATATCTGATATTAAATTAAGTGCTTTTTTTGAACCATCTTTTTTAATTTTATCTACATACTTTTGTCTATCAATACTTAATGATAATGCATTTCTTAAATGTACATTATTTAAAACGTTGTCTCCAAATACATTAAAGTCTAAATACCAAATACGTCCATTATAGTAACTATTAATATTACCATCTAATAATTCAGAATCAACTCTAGATATATCTATGCTTCCATTTTTTATTAAGTTGTTTATAGTTGAAAAATCACTAAAGTATACATATTTAAACTTCTCTAATTTAACTTCATTAGATCTCCAATAATTAGTATTTTTAACTAATTTAATTTCTTGATCTCCTAAATTTTCTATATAAAATGCTCCTGTATACTTACCTTTAATATTAGGTGAAGTAAAAGGTAATGTCATTAAATATGTAAAGTATGGTACATCTTCTTTAAGTTCTATTATAAGTTTTCCATCTTCTATATATACTCCTAATTCCTTTTCATCAACCTTACCTTCATAGTATTCTTTCCCGTTTTTTATAACAAAAAGCATATTAGAATATTGTGATAAATATTCCTTATTTAAAGTTTCTAAAAATGCATTTCTAATATCTACTAATTCGATATTACTTCCATCAGAATACTTTAACCCTTCTCTTATATCAAATATATATTTATTGCCTTCTTTAGCATAAGAACTTGCAAGTCCTCCTACTATTTCATTTTTATCATCTAATCTAAGTAATCCTTCATAAATAGTACTTGCTACTTGTAATGAAATCGTATCACTTGATTTATTTGGCGCTATACTTTTAGGCGCACTGTATATATTAAAAACTAATTCATTATTTTGTTCATTTTTACAAGAAAAAAATGTAACTAATATTAAAAATATAACTAAAAACTTCTTCACTTTATCTTATCAATCCTTTTTTTATTTCTTCTATTTTATCTAATTTTTCCCAAGGAAGCTCTATATCTTTTCTTCCAATATGACCAAATGCAGCTAAATCTTGATATCTGAAATTTGGTTTTCTTAGTGATAAAGATTTTTCTATTCCTCTAGGTGTTAAATCAAATATTTCTTTTACAACATTTGCTATTTCTTCATTAGAGTAACTTGAAGTTCCAAATGTTTCAACTAAAATTGATGTTGGTTCTATTACACCTATAGCATAAGATAATTGAACCTCACATTTATCAGCAATACCTGATCCAACAATATTTTTTGCTATCCATCTAGCAGCATATGCAGCTGATCTATCAACTTTTGATGGATCTTTACCTGAAAAGGCTCCTCCACCATGTCTAAAGTAACCACCATATGTATCAACTATTATTTTTCTACCTGTAAGTCCAGTATCTCCATGTGGACCCCCTATAACAAATCTTCCTGTAGGGTTAATGTAGAAATTCTTAACTTCCGAAATATCTCTTCCATATTCCTTTAAAGCTGGTGCTATAACTAACTCTTTTACTTGTTTTTTTATCTCATCTAAAGTAATTTCTTCATCATGTTGAACAGATAAAACTATAGAATCTATTCCAACTATATTATTATTATCATCATACTCTAAAGTTACTTGAGCTTTTGCATCAGGTCTAGCCCATGGAAGTACTTTATTTCTAGTAAGTTCTGTTAATTTAACTATTATTGATCTAGAAAGAACTAATGCAAGTGGCATAAGTTCTGGTGTTTCTTTAACTGCTCCACCAAACATAATACCTTGATCTCCAGCTCCACCTATATCAACACCTTGTGATATATCTGGAGATTGAGAATGTATCATATTAATAACTCCACAATCATAATCAAATCCAAGTCCAGGAACATATCCAATTTCTTTAATTTTATTTCTAACCAAACTTTGTATATCTACATAAGTTTTCGTAGTTATTTCTCCTCCTACTAATACAAATCCAGTTGTTGCAAATGTTTCACATGCAACACGAGATTCTGGATCTTCACTTAAACAAGCATCTAAAACAGCATCAGATATTTGATCACAAATTTTATCTGGATGTCCTGGCGAAACAAATTCAGAAGTAAAATAAAACTTTGACATAATCATACTCTCCTTTCTTTTATTTTATATATACTCTACCTTCTAATGATTGAACTAAAGTAGCACTATCAGAATATTCTATATTACCCCCTATAGGTATTCCACTTGCTATCCTACTAATTTTAACATTTTTATCCGATAATAATTTAGTTAAATATAGTATTGTAGTTTCTCCTTCAAGATCTGGATTTAAGGCTAGTATTACTTCATTTACTCCTTTATCTACTCTTGAAAGTAATTCTTTAATATTTAGATCTTCAACACCTATTCCATTTAAAGGAGAAATTCTTCCTCCTAAAACATGATATAGCCCGTTAAATGAACTAGTCTTATTAAATGCATATATATCTCTTGTATCTTCTACTACGCATATAACAGTTTGATCTCTTTTTTCATCACTACATATATTACATATTTCATTATCAGTTAAATTAAAACAAATCTTACAAGGTTTAATATTTTCATAACTATCTTTTATGGTATTTAAAATGTACGATATTTCTTCTTCATCTTTTGTTAATATATCAAATGCAATTCTTGTTGCATTCTTTTTTCCTATCCCTTTTAAATTAGATAAAACTTTTATCAATTCATCTATTTTTTCCATAAAAACCTTTCTTAACAAGAAAGAGAACTGCAGAGCAGTTCCCTTCTATACTTAATATCTTTTTAAGATTAAACTATTCTTGCAACTTTGAAAGTGTTAGTTGTTCCTGTTTCAGAAACTCCTGTAACAAGTACTACTAAATCACCTTTTTTGAATCCTGTGTATGCTTCATCTTCAGTTGTTGCAGCATTTGAAGCAGCAATTTCTAATGCTTTATTAAAGAAATGATCAGCATTATCAAGATCTGTAGCAACTATTGATCTTACACCTCTTACTAATGCTAATTGTCTTGCAGTAACTTCACTATCAGTTAATGCTATAATTGGCATTGATGGGTTGTATTTTCTAATCATTTTAGCTGCACGTCCTGTTTTTGTCCAACAAACTATTAATTTAGCGTTTAAGTTTTCAGCAGCTTCTACTGATCCTTTTGAAATTGCTTCTGTAATAGTTACATCATGTGTATAATAAATTTTTGGTACTCCATATTCATCTGTTTTAGCTGAAATTGTAGCCATAGTTCTTACTGCTTCTACAGGATATTTACCATTTGCAGATTCTCCTGATAACATAACAGCATCAGTACCATCTAAGATTGCATTAGCAACATCTCCTGCTTCTGCTCTTGTAGGTCTTGGATTTTTTTGCATTGAATCTAACATTTGTGTAGCAGTAATTACTGGTTTACCAACTGCATTACATTTTCTTATCATCATTTTTTGAGCAAATGGAACTTCTTCAACTGGAATTTCTACCCCTAAGTCTCCTCTTGCTACCATTATACCATCTGATAATTCTAATATTTCATCAAAGTTATCTATTCCTTCTTGATTTTCTATCTTAGAAATTATTTTAATGTGTTCTCCACCATTTTCATCTAATACTCTTCTTACTTCAGCAACATCAGATGCTTTTCTTATAAATGAAGCAGCTATATAGTCAACTCCAACTTCACATCCGAATTTTAAATCGTTCTTATCTTTTTCAGCTAAAGCTGGTAATGAAACTGATACTCCTGGTAAGTTAACACCTTTCTTTTGTCCTAATTGACCAGAGTTTTTAACTTTACAGAAAATTTCATTTCCTTTAATTTCTTTAACTTCTAATCCTATTAATCCATCATCTAATAATATTGTATCCCCAGGTTTTAAATCTTTAGTCATATTAGGGTATGAAACTGATATTTTTTCAGGAGTTCCAAGGAATGAATAATCAGTTGTAATAACAAAATCTTGTCCTTCAACTAAATCATATTTAACGTCACCTTGTGCATGTGATCCTGTTCTTATTTCTGGTCCTTTAGTATCTAATAAAATAGCTACAAATTTCCCAGTTTCTTGAGATATTTCTCTTATTGTTTTAATTCTTGCTCCATGTTCTTCAAAATCTCCATGTGAGAAATTAAGTCTCATTACGTTCATACCATTTAATACTAACTCTTTTAAAACTTCTTTTTTTTCACTTTTAGGTCCTATAGTACATACTACCTTTGTCATTTTAATTTTCATTTATATACCTCCTATATTTTTTAAACTGATAACATCATAGCTACATCATAATCTTCTTGAGATTTTTTATGGTAATTTTCCCACGCATATGATAATTTATGAGTAACTATATTTGAACTTTGAACTCCAACCATTAATCCTGATTGTCCTTCTTCTAATAATTCTACTGCTTTAACTCCAAGTTTTGTAGCTAATAATCTGTCTGCAGCCGTTGGACTTCCACCTCTTTGAATATGTCCTAAAACAACAACTTTTGGTTCTAATTCAGGCATTCTTTCTTTAAGGTCTTGAGCAATAGTTTCTTTACCTTTCCATCCTTCAGACATTATTATTACATCATAGAATTTATTTTCTGCTCTTCTTTTTTTAATTATCTTAATTATATCATCAACTGTTGATTCTACTTCTGGTATTAAAATACCATTTGCTCCACATGCTATACCTGCATTTAAAGCTATATCTCCACAGTTTCTTCCCATAACTTCAATTATGAATGTTCTATCATGTGATTTAGCTGTATCTCTAATTTGATTAAATGATTCAAGTACTATATTAAGTGCTGTATCATAACCTATAGTATAATCAGTTCCAGCTATATCGTTATCTATAGTTCCTGGTATACCAACTGTCTTAATACCATGTTCTTCATATAAGTAATGAGCTCCATGGAATGAACCGTCTCCACCTATAACAACTAAACCTTCTATTCCAAATTCTTTTAATATATTTGCTGCTTTTGTTCTAACTTCAGGATCTTTAAATTCAGGTAATCTCGCTGATAGTAACATAGTTCCACCTTTTCCTGCAAGACCAGCTACATCAAGAGAATTCATTTTAAATATATCTTTATCTAAAATCCCTTTATATCCTCTTCTAATTCCATAAACTTCCATACCCTTAGACATGGCAGTTTTAGCAACAACTCTTATGGCAGCATTCATCCCTTGTGAATCTCCACCACTAGTTAGGATCGCTATTTTTTTCATTTCATCCTCCCAATTTAAATCCATATATTTACTTTGATATTTTAACATTATTTATTGTATATTTCAAGTAATTTTTTTATTTAGTGATTTTTATGAAAGCGTTTTCATAAATAATACTGATTAATTTTTTTATTTATTACTTCATTTTATTTTTTCTCAAAACCTAATTCAACTGAATTACTTTAAATTATTTTTTCTTTATTAAAATTTTCTATAAATTTTGTTTTTATATATTATCTGTTTTTTTACAATCTATAAAGTCTTTTCCAGAACTATATCTACACCTATTCCAAAGAAACTTTACTTTAACTATTAAGTATTACAGTCCATATTTTATATTCTCCTTATATTTTTTAATTTAAAAGACACAGTATTAACTACTGTGCCATCCCTTCTAAGTCTTTGAATTTTTCAGGTATCTTAGAGTCTTAAAATGTGAATTCAAATTCTTCATCTAATGACTCACTATCAGCGTCTATTTTAGCTAATATCATAGTATTAAAGTTACAACCAATTAATATTGTTTGTTGCTTTCCTACTACTGCTGAAGTATAGTCATTTTCTACTGCTATATAAAAATAGGATAAGTTATTTTTTATCTTATCCTATTTACTTTAAGTAAATTATTTAAAACATTACCAAACGTATTCAACGTTTAATTTACCTTTTCCTTCAACATTTCTTAAACCTTTACTGCTTCCTTCTAATGCAATTCCAAATTTAGCACTAACTTCAGGTTTGAATGTTACTTTACCATATTTAATTGTAACATTAACACTTGGTGTAACATCTAAGATATGTTTAGTTCCATATGTAGTGAATCTTGCTTTTTCTTTATCTATATCTCTTTGTTTTTTAGCAATATAGTCAACTACAGTTTTTTCTTTTGAAGTTTCAAAGTTATCTTTAACTAATCTATTCATTCCTTCTTTATTTCTTTCAAATTCAGTTTTTGATAAGTTATATAGATAATCTGTATCAAGTCCTGCTCCTATAGAGTAATTAGAATTTATAGCATATCCTACATTAGTTTTTAATTCAACTTCACCTTTATGTTCTTTAGTTAAATCTCCTTCAAATGGTTTAACAAAGCTTCCATAGTATCTTCCTAATAATTCGGCACTTGTTGACCATGCTTCTTTTGTATATCCTAATTTAAATGCAAGTTCAGAACCTACATATGAATTTTGTTTAGCCTTATTTTCAAAAGCAAATTTATCATCTTTACGTAATACCAATTTATCATATAGTCCAAATTCACCAAAGTTATCAAATCTAGTAGTTAAATCAAATTCTCCTAATTTTTGTTGGTAACTATTATTAAATACTACATCAACAAATTGGTTAACTTTAGGAAGTAAAGAATTTCCTGGATCTACATCTAATCTATAACGTACATCTAATACATTATTTAAATTTGATGAAGCATAATTAACTCCAAGTCCTGTAACTAATTGATTTTTAACTTTAGACATTCCATATTTATTATTTTTAGCTTTAATTTCACCAAATTTAATAGCAAACTTGTCATCTAAAACTCCATTTACTTTAAATCCATTATTAAATCTATATTCTAATTTATTTTTTGTTTCAAATTCGTTGTATAAGTCTTTAACTACTACTGCTTCTTCTGGTTTAAAGTAGTTTGGTTTTCTACTTGTTTTACCTTGTGCTTTTAATAAGTATGTAGCATTTTTATTCTTAGTAAATGCAGTCCAGTTAGAATTTTCATATTTAACATCAAATACTACAGATGGTGCATGTAATAATAATCCTACATTTTCTTTGTATATGATTTTTGATTTACTATCAGTAATACTCTTACCTTCTTTAAGAGGTATATTACTTACTTCCGTGTTATAATTTAATCCAAGTTTTACTTCAAGATATTTAACACCAGTATATTTAAATTCATTTTCTACTCCTACTTTGTATGCTCTTTCACTTAAAGCATTAGAATTTGAAGGTGTTTTTTCAAGTACTGTATATAGATCAAATAATGGTTTAGTAGATACGCTAAATCCGTTACTTTCTACACCTAATTTAACATTTCCTTTTAATCTTCCACCATATTTGAAGTTATTTTCTATACTACTATCATCAAATAATTTAGTTTCAACATCAGTAACTTTAACTAAACCTTTAACATCTCCTATTGTATGATCTAATTCACCTGATACATTAAATATTCCTAATTGTGTTCCAGCTTTAACAAAATTTTCAACTCTGTTGTATAAAACAGGTCTGCTTGTTAAAGATGTTCCATCTTGTTTTAAAGTTTCTCTATTTTTTAAGTTATATATACTTCCTAATGAATAATTAAAGTTATCTGCTTTTCCATTTACTATAGCTGATAATAATAATTTATCATTTGAATTTATTGTATATTTATCAGTTCCTACATTTTCTTCTTTTTCAGTTTCAAATACATATCCATTTTCTTTATAGAAATCTAATTTATCTTGTTCTTTATAATCTTGTTCTAATTCTTTTCTTTTTGCATCGCTCCATACATTTCTTGCACTTAAGCTGTTTTTAAATGCTTCTTCAACTGCTAAATAATCTTTATCTTGATCAGCATATATTGCATTTAAAATTAAATTTGAGTTATTTCCTATTTTAGTGTCTACTCTAGCTCCTATATATGCTTGGTTTTTATCTTTATATTTTAATCCAGTAAATAAAGTTACATCTTTATTTTCATCTAAATATAATCCTAAATCTAATTGTCCTTTTAAAGGTACTTTAGCTTTACCTAATTGTACATTTCCAGCACTATCTTTAGTAACTTCATTTTCAGTTTTTACTTCTCCATCAAATTTTAAATACCCTGTTACATTTGAGAATGAAACTGCAGTATTTAGTGCCAATAATCCTAAAATATATTTTTTCATACTTTTCCTCCCTAACTATTTCCAAGTATATTTTATCAACATTTTTTATCATTGTCAACTTTTTTATTAATTTTAGTCAAATCAGCTATTTTGTATATACAAAAATATATTTTTGCAAATAAAAAGACCTCATTTCTGAGGTCTAATCATATATATTACCACATATATTCTACGTTTAATTTACCTTTTCCTTCAATATTAGTTAATCTAAATGAATTAGTATCAGATTTTAATCCAAATCCAAATTTAGCACTAACTTCAGGTTTAACTGTTACTTTACCATATTTAAATTCAGCATTTACTTTAGGCATTACATCTAATATATGTAAGTTGCTATCTTCTAATCTTTTTATTTCTCCAAGCATATCTTTTGCTTTAGCGAAGATATAATCATCTACTGATTTTTCTACTGAAGTTTTGAAGTTATCTTTCATTAATCTGTTGATTCCTTCTTCAGCTCTATCAAACATAGTATTTGATAAACCATAAGAATAAACATTGTCTAATTCAAATCCAACTTTGTGGTTAGCATCAATTGAATATCCTAATCCAGTTTTTAATTGAGCTGCTGCCATATGACTTAAATCTGTATCTGTATCTTTAGCTGCTTCGTATAGTAAACCATATTTACCATTTAATTCAGCACTTGCCATCCATTGATCTTTAGCATATTCAGCTTTAACTCCTGCTTTTGCTCCAAAGAATCCAGTGTAATCTTTTGCAGAATCAACATACATTTTGTTGAATGCATTTAATGTTCCAGTTAATGTAACATCTTTATTTAACATAGTTTTAGCTTCATTTCTAGTGTTTGCTAATACTTCATGTTCAAACTCTGGAACATATTTAGTTTCAGCTTCAACAAATGTGTTGTTAGCTGATAAAGAATAACGAGCATTTAATTCAGATTTAACCATAGAATTTTCATATCCTAATCCAAATCCTGTTAATAAAGTATTGTAATAGTCAGTAATTTGTTTATCTCCAGTTAAGTAGAAATCATTTACTAATTTATAGTTTGCAACTGCATTTCCTTTAAAGTTATTAGTGAATTTGTATTCTACAGTATTCTTAGTTTCAAATTCATTAGATAAAATAGCAGGTAATACTTTACTATTATCTGTAGTATCAACTGGGTCACCAAAGTATTGTCCAACAAATAAAGTATCTTTATTTTCAGTTGAAGCTAATAATTTTCCATCATTATATTTAACATCTAATTTAGCATTAGGTAAATGTAACATTTCTCCTGCATTTCCAGTTTGTTTAATGTTATCTGATGTTACTTCTGTTTTTTCAGTTGTAGCAGGTTTGTTTAATACTTCTGCATCATAATTTAATTGACCTTTAATTTCAATATTTTTGATTCCAGTATATTTAACTTCATTTTCTAATCCAGCTTTTAATGCTCTAGTACTTGAAACACCTTTATCTTGACCTTCTGTTATTTCTAATACTGTACCTAAATCAAAATGAGGTTTAGTATGCATGTATAATCCATCAACTAATTTATCTGTTGATAATTTAACATCTCCTTTTAATCTTCCAGCATATTTTAAGTTTCCAGCTGCATCACTTTCTTTTAATAAGTTACGTCCATTTTCAGCAATAGTAAATCCTTTTTGGTGTCCTAATAAGTGTTCTAAATTAGCTTCTAATTTAACTTTACCTAATTCTTTTTCAGCTTTAGCTATAGAATCTAATCTTGAATTTCCTTCAGCATCTAAGTTATAGAAAGTACCTAAAGTATATTTACCAGTTTCATAGTTACCATTTAATAATGCAGATAAGAATAATCTATCATTTTCTCCGTAAACATATCCATTTTCTTTATAGAATTTTTCTCTATCTTCTAATTTATAATCTTGTTCTAATTCTTTTCTTTTTTCTGCAGTCCATAATCCATTAGCAGATAAGTGTTCTTTAACTGCATTTTCAACAGCTTTATAATCTTTATCTCTGTTTGAAGCTACTGCATTTAAAGTTAATGTTTCGTGTTCAGAAACTTTAGTGTTTAATCTAACTCCTGCGTATGCTTTTGCACCTTTAAATTTGTCTTGTCCTTCACCACTTAGTTGAACTCCAGTAAATACAAATGAATCTTTCTTTTCATCTAAGAAGAACCCTAAGTCTAATTTAGTCTTTAAAGGGAATTTAGCTCCTTCTAATTTTAATTTATTGTTATCAGTTGTTACAGTATCTGTTGCCTTAACTTCAGACTCAGATTTTAAGTAACCACTTACATTAGCAAATGAACCAACTGAAGTCAATGCTAAAACTCCTAATAATACTTTTTTCATTTTATATCCTCCTAATATTGTTATATAATTTTCTATCATAATTTTACTACCTATTTAATAATTTGTCAACACATTTCTTTTACTATTTACAATATTATTAAAAATAATTAATTTAATCTCTCAAATACCTTCTAGTCGTATTACTATAACTATTTTTTTCAAATTCTAAGTATTTTTCAAAGTCTACACCTAGTTTATTATACTTTTCTATCACTTCGTTTTGACTATACTCTTCTAGAGTTACATCAAATTTAATTTTGTTTATAACATCTTTATTTACTTTAATTTCTTCACCTGATTCTTTTACTTTATTTTCTGCAAAATCTATAACTTCTTTTAATGCTATTTCAGATTCCGGTATATCTAAAATATGAAAGACATGTACAAGACCATCAAATACATGTAAATTAACATCCACATTATACCTTTTTAACATTTCATACATTTTAATAGAATCATCCTCAAGTATTTCATAACCACCAACATGTATTAATGTTGATGGGAATTTACTCATATTATCTGCATAGATAGGTGAAGCATATCTATTTTTTAAATCTTTAAGTGCGGCGAAATATGGTAGATTATTTTGAAATTTAGGTGGATTATCTGATCCTTCTGCTACACCAAACAGAACATCTTTTCTTAAATTTCTTTCTCTACTTTTAACGCTATCACTTGCATCAAGATAAGGTGAAAGCATTACCACTGCTTGAGGTGTTGGTAATTCATTATCCACTAAATATACTGTAGTTGATGCAACTATATTTCCTCCAGAACTATCACCAAAAAACACTATTTTATTAGGTGAATATCCTAATTTTAAAGCTAATTTATATGCATTTATATAGTCCATATTTTGTACTGGGAATCTTCTATTTACTCCCATTTTGTAATCTACCATTATAAAGTCAAAATCTAGATCTCTAAATAAATTATTAAAATATTCTCTTCTATCAACTCTATATGGTGTAACAAATGCAGCACCATTTGCAATTATCATCAATTTTTTCTCTTTAGAGCCTTTTTTTCTAAAAAGTTCTATACGAGTTCCATCTTCTTCATAAACCCTCATCTTAAAATCTTTTGATATATATTCTGGTAATTCAAGACCTATAGATGAGAAAAAAGCATAAAATATATCTCTATTAATTCTACTTGAAAAATTTAGCATAACATTTGATAAAGTCTTTATTTCTTTTGATCTTTTTTTTGGAAGTTCTATACTTCTGCAAGAAAAAATTATAGGGAGTAATAATAATGTAAAATATTTCTTACTTAGCATTTAATTTAACTATCTCCACTATTAATTCTTTTGCTTTTTGCATATCATCTAAACAAGAAAACTCAAATTCTCCATGGAAATTTTCTCCTCCAACAAATATATTAGGAGTAGGTAGGCCCATAAATGATATTTTAGAACCATCTGTTCCACCTCTAATAGGAATTATTTTTGGTGTTATATCTAAATTATTCATAGCTTTTTCTGCAATTTCCACTACATACATTTTATCCTTTATTATATCCCCCATGTTATAATATTGATCAAACATATCATATTTTAATATATTTCCATATTTTTCATTAATCTTATTAGCACATTCTACACAAAATGCTTTTCTTTCTTCAAATTTTTTCTTATCAAAATCTCTAATTATATATATTAATTCTGCTTTTTCTATTCTAGCTTCCATATTATGTAATAAATAGAATCCTTCATATCCTGAAGTTCTTTCTGGAACTTCATTTACTGGAAACATACTAGCAAGTTCTGCTGCTACAGTATTTGCATTTATCATTTTATCTTTAGCTGTTCCTGGATGTACACTTACACCTGTTATTTCATATTTTATTTGAGCTGCATTAAAACTTTCATATTGAAGCTCTCCTATTTCTCCACCATCCATAGTATATGCATAATCTGCTCCAAATTCTTTAACATTAAATTTGTCAGCTCCTCTTCCTATTTCTTCATCCGGACCAAATGCAACCTTTACTTCTCCATGTGGTATTTCAGGATGTTCTATTAAATATTTCATAGCTTCAACTATTTCTACTATACCTGCTTTATCATCTGCTCCAAGTAATGTAGTTCCATCAGTTGTAATTAAAGTTTTACCTACATAATTTTTTAAATTAGGAAATTCAGATACCCTCATAACTTTGTCAAGTTCCTTATTTAAAACAATATCTTTACCATCATAGTTTTCTATAACATTAGGTTTAACATTTCTAGCTTCAAAATCAGCAGTATCCATATGAGAGATAAAGCCAACAACTGGAACCTTTTTATCAATATTTGAAGGAAGAGTTCCATTTACAAAACAAAACTCATTTATATAGACATTTTCCAATCCTATATTTCTCAAATCATCTGCAAGCATTTTCGCAAATTCATACTGAACAGGTGTTGATGGAATAGTCATAGATCTTTCATCTGACCTAGTTTCAAACTTCACATACTTTTTAAATCTTTCTAACATAAGTACTCCTTAATCTTCATTTAAATATTTTCTATAAGAATTATCAAAATTTTGTTTTTCAAACCAAATATAGTTTTCTATATCTATGCCTAGCTTTTTAAACTTTTTAAGATATTCTTCATCAGGTAAATTTTCAACATTTACATCAAATCTAATTTTTTTTATTACATCATTACTAACTACATATCCTTTTTCATTATTATCTAATACATTAGATATATATTCTTTAACATCTTTAATAGCTTTTTTAGATTCCGGTATATTTAACATCTGAAATACATGCATCATACCTTGGTATATATCAAGCCTTACATTAACTCCATATTTTTTCAAGTTATCACTCATAACTACAGAATCATCTTCTAATATTTCATGATCTCCAACTTGTATAAATACATTAGGAAATGTATATAAATTATCAGCAAAAACTGGTGAAACATATCTATTTTTCAAATCTTTAACACTAGCAAAATACGGTATAATACTTTGAAACTTAGCAGGTGTTTTAACACCTGGAGGCATACCAAAGAACACATCTTTATTTAAATTTCTAGATCTACTATCTAAGGTAGAGCTTGCATCTAAATAAGGAGATAATAAAACCAAAGCTTTAGGTTTAGGTAAATTATTATCAACTAAATATACTATAGAACTAGTAACTATATTACCTCCTGAACTATCTCCAATAAAAACTGTTTTATTAGGAGAATATCCTAGCTTAAGAGCAAATCTATATCCATTTAAAAATTCTTTATTCTGTTCTGGGAATCTTCTTTGATATCCCATTTTATAATCTACAATTAATACATTAAAATCTAAATCTTTAAATATTTCCAGAAAAAAATCTCTTCTTCCAGTTCTATAAGGTGCAATAAAAGCACCTCCATTTGCTACTATTATTAAATTATTAGTTTTTTTATTTTTAGTATACAATTCTAATCTTGTTCCATTTTCTTCAAAAACATTAAAACTATAATTATCTGAAATGAATTCTGAAAAATCTATACCTAACGATGAACTAATTGCATAAAATTTATCTCTGTCTATATTACCAGCAATTTTTGAAGAAATACTAGAATATACTTTTGATTCAACAGAAATATTTTCTGGTAAATCTAATTCAGGCATTTCTAATGCAGAACATGACAAAACACTTAATAACACACATAAATTAGCTATTTTTTTTACAAGTAATTTCAAATTTGACTCTCCTTAATTCTCTAACTACTATTATTATATCTTTTTTAAAGACATAATTCAAATATGTTTTAAAATAATTAGTCCTATTTTCATTATTTAATTTAAATTTTATTTTTTATCAAATAGATTAATATACAAAAATCTACTATTATTAAAGTAAGAAATAATAAAACATTACTTTCATTACATATTAATGACATATACGGTATTTTATACAGTATTTCAACCATATTATCAAAGCCCTCATAACTCTTTAGCACAAAATTATTTAATATATCTATACCTATAAAATTTAAAACTAAAGAAAAAGATATAAGCTGTATAATATAGCTTACCATAGGTAATATTATCATATTTGCAAAAAATGATAATAAAGGTATAGTTTTAGTATAATAATATATAAACGGTGTAATAAATATCTGTATTAGTATAGGTAAAATAATACTTTCATTTAATCTCACTTCATTAATAATAAAAAATATTACAAAAGTACTTAAAAATGAAAGTATAAAATCTAAATCAAATATACTATATACATTAACAGATAATACTATAATCAAAGTATATAAATATATTTCTTTCCTACTTATATTAAATCCCCAAAATTTTTTTAAAGTATTTATAGTATACATAAAATATACTCTTTTTATAGAGACTGTAAACCCTATGATTAATGAATAAAATGTAATTAATATAAACTCAATAATATCTTTATGTCTTTTATCTATACTAAATATATCTAATATTGTTTTTATAAACATTAAAAGTATAGATAAATGTAGTCCAGATATTGCAAAAATATGACTTATACCTAAATATCTATATTTCATTTTATCAGAAGAACTTAATCCACTTTTATCTCCTATAATAACCGATTTAATAAAAGCATTTAATTTTTCTTTTCTATAATTCTTATCTATAATATCTAGAATATAGTCTCTATATTTATTAAACATATTTTCCTTATAACCTAAAATATCCACATCTAAATTTTTATTTTTAATCTTATTTACCCTTACTATTAAATCATATTTACCAAACTTTAATTCCTTATCATTACTAATATATAATTTTTTTGATATATTTAATCTATTTATTTTTTCAACCACACCATAATCTTTATAAAAAGTAACTTTCATTGAATATATTTCACCTATTTTAATATCATCTATCATATATGTATTAAAAAATAGAGTATATAAAAATAAACAAAATATCCCAGCACAAATATATATTTTATTCATATCTAACCTCTATTATAGGTTTTTCTAGTGCATTAATAGAATTAAAAGACATTTCGCTTAACTTACCTTTATTATTCAAAGTAACTATAGTAAAAGGCTTATCTAAATTACAATTCTTAGTTATTTCTCTTTTAAATTCTTTCTTATCCTCCTTATTTTTACTCTCATATTCATAAATATCAGCAAGTAATAACTTTTCATCATCAAATTTAATATACTTATCATTAAAATTAAAATATATACTTTGATTTTTACACTCAATAAACTTAACTTTAAAAGTTGAAATTAACAATAAATTTTGTTTTTCTAATTTCTTTCTTTCTAATAAACTCACATATTTAGTATTAACTAAAATAGTTGTAGCCATAATAAATGATATGAATATTAATAACTCAATCAATGTGTTCCCCCTATTTTTCATATTGCCCCCAAAACTTAAATTTCTTTAATAAATTATACCTTTAATTTAAATAAAGTCAATATAAAAGGAACGAAAATTTCGTTCCTCTATACTTCTTCTGAATAATCTATTTTAGAAAGTTTGTAATAATAATTCCATCTTTCTTTTGCATTTTTTAAATTAAGTTCAAATAATTCATTTGCATGTTCAGGACTTGTTTTAAATAATGAACTAAATCTAGTTTCACTCATTAAGTAATCAAAATATTTATCCCAAACTGGTTTTCTACTATCTATCTGTAAAGGATTTTTACCCTTTTCAAGTCTTCTAGGATCGTATCTTAAAAGTGGCCAATATCCAACTTCTGTTGCAAGTTTTTCCTGATCTTGAGCAGCACCCATACCACCTTTAATACCATGTGCTATACATGGAGAATATGCTATTACTATAGCAGGCCCGTCAAATTCTTGTGCTTCTTTTAAAGCCTTAATAGTTTGATTTTGATTTGCTCCCATAGAAATTTTAGCAACATATATATCTCCATAGCTCATCATAAGTGCAGCTAAATCTTTTTTCTTCTTTCTTTTTCCGTTACTTGTAAATTTAGCAACTGATGCTATGGTAGATGCTGACGATGATTGTCCTCCTGTATTTGAATAAACTTCTGTATCAAGTACTAGCATTTTAATTTTATCTCCAGTACCAAGTACATGATCTAATCCACCAAATCCTATATCATATGCCCAACCATCTCCTCCTATTACCCAAACAGCTCTTTCAATGAAGTATGATTTAAGTTCTAGAAGCTCTTTAATTTCATCAATTTTTTCTTTTTCTTCTTCAAGTTTGATAAATAAATTTTCTTTCATAGATTGTATATGATTTGCATCATTTACATTTTCTAAATAATCATTTACTAAAGTTTTTAATTCATCATTAATTTCTTTCTCATTTAATTGAGTAAGTAATTCTATAACTCTAAATCTTAATTTTTCACTAGCCTGTAACATACCGTATCCGTACTCAGCACTATCTTCAAATAAAGAAGATGCCCAAGCAGGACCTTGACCTTTATCATTAGTTGTATATGGGGTAGAAGGTGCATAACCTCCATATATAGATGAGCACCCTGTTGAATTTGCTATCATCATTCTATCTCCATAAAGCTGTGTTAATAACTTTATGTATGGAGTTTCACCACAACCAGCACAAGCACCTGAAAACTCAAATAATGGTTTTACAAATTGTGATCCTTTTACAGTTTCTTTATTCATATACTCATCTTTATAACTTACATGATTATATAAATAATCAGCATTTTCTTTTTCACCCTTTTCTAGTTGTTCTTCTATAGGTCTCATTACAAGAGCCTTTGTTCGTGCAGGACAAACTTCAGCACAAGCATTACATCCTGTACAATCAAGTGGTGAAACCTGTATCCTATATCTTAACCTTTCAAGTCCTTTACCTATAGGATTTAATAAATCCATACCCTTAGGTATATTTTCTAATTCTTTTTCATCAAGAAGGAAAGGTCTAATAGCTGCATGAGGACAAACATATGAACATTGATTACATTGAATACAATGTTCTGGTCTCCATTCAGGTATAAATTTAGCAATAGCTCTTTTTTCATATTGAGCTTCTCCATTTTCAAATGTACCATCTTCAAATCCATCAAATATTGAAACAGGTAATTCATCACCACGAAGAGCTGTTATAGGTTCTGCAATTTTTGCCATAAACGAACTTCTATCTAAACTATTACCATAATCTAATGTTAAATATTCGTCTTCATCTACTAAAGTTTTCCACTTAGGATCAACTGGTATTTCAACTATAGCATTTTCAGCTATATCTATCAATTTATTATTTTTTTCTACTACATCTTCACCTTTTAGTCCATAATTTTTTAATACATGGGATTTCATTTCACGTTTTGCATCTTCATATTCTACTATATTTATTACTTTAAAAAAGGCTGCTTGCATTATAGTATTAGTCTTACTAATCATACCAGCTTCTATTGCTGCACGATTTGCATTTATAACAAAAAACTTAGCATTAGCAAAAGCAAGTTCTCTTTTAATCTTAT
This sequence comes from Pseudostreptobacillus hongkongensis, assembly GCF_001559795.1. Lineage (NCBI taxonomy): Bacteria > Fusobacteriati > Fusobacteriota > Fusobacteriia > Fusobacteriales > Leptotrichiaceae > Pseudostreptobacillus > Pseudostreptobacillus hongkongensis. The sequence goes on from NZ_LOHY01000057.1 coordinate 20,531, forward strand.
TTGGAATACTATCTAATAATTTTTCACCCTCATATATACTATTTAATAAAAATATACCATTTTGTTTAAGTCCTTCAATAACTGGATATTTTTTTAAAAACGTTTGATTTGAACATGAAACAAAAGTCGGATTCTTTACTAAATAAGTAGATCTTATTGGATAATTACTAAATCTTAAATGTGATCTTGTAATTCCACCTGCTTTTTTAGAGTCATATGCAAAATACGCTTGAACATATTTATCAGTCAAATCTCCTATTATTTTAACTGAACTTTTATTTGCACTTACAGTACCATCTGAACCCAAACCATAAAAAAGGCAAGACATATCATCACTATTAGATAAGTCTGGATTTTCATATATAGGAAGTGATGTAAAAGTAACGTCATCAACTATACCTATAGTAAAATGATCTTTAGGTTGTTTAAGTACTAAATTATTAAATACTGCTATAATTTGTGAAGGATTTACATCTTTTGAAGATAAACCATATCTTCCTCCAACTATAGATATATCTGAATTTCTAGAATAAAGAACTGATTTAACATCAAGATATAGAGGTTCTCCATAAGACCCTGGTTCTTTAGTTCTATCAAGAACAGCAATTTTCTTAACAGTTTCAGGGATTTCGTTTATAAAGTCCTTAGCTGAAAAAGGTCTATATAGACTCACTTTTATCATCCCTACTTTTTGACCTCTTTTATTTAAAAAATCAACTGTTTCTTTTATAGTTTCACATACAGATCCCATTGCTATTATTATATTTCTAGCTTCAGGATGACCATAATATGTATATGGCTTATACTCTCTTCCTGTAAGTAAACTTATTTCTTTCATATAGTCTTTAACTATATCTATAGATTTTTCATAATATTTATTCTGTGCTTCTCTTGCTTGGAAATATATATCATCATTTTGTGCAGTTCCACGTGTTACAGGATTATCTGGATTTAATGAATTTTTTCTAAATTCATTTAATGCATCATAGTCTATTAATCTTTCAAGTTCATCATATTCTAACACTTCTATTTTTTGTATTTCATGTGATGTTCTAAAACCATCAAAAAAATGTAAAAAAGGAACTCTTGATTTAATTGCAGATAAATGAGCAACACCAGCAAGTTCCATTACTTCTTGTACTGAACTTGATGCAAGAAGGGCCCAACCTGTCATTCTTACTGCATAAATATCCTGATGATCTCCAAATATTGAAAGAGCATGCGTTGATAATGTTCTTGCAGCAACATGAATTACCCCTGGCAATAGTTCTCCTGATATCTTATACATATTAGGTATTTTTAAAAGTAAACCTTGTGAAGCTGTAAATGTTGTTGTTAAAGCTCCTGATTGTAAAGAACCATGAACAACCCCAGCTGCTCCAGCTTCTGATTGCATTTCTATAACTTTTGGTATGGTACCAAATATATTTTTTCTACCACGAGCTGACCAAATATCAGTATACTCTGCCATTGTTGTTGAGGGTGTAATTGGATAAATTGCTGCAATTTCAGTAAAAGCATATGCTATATGTGCTGCTGCTTCATTTCCGTCCATTACAAACTTTTTTCTTTTATTTTCCATCTTTCCTCCTCTATTTTTATTGGGGCAATTTCTTCCATTGCAAAATATAAGAAGGTTGAAAACTCAACCATCTTATTACATTCTTTCTACTGTATCTATTCCAAGAAGACTTAAACCTTTTTTAATAACTTCTGCAGTTTTTTCACATATAGCAAGTCTTGCTTGTGTTAATTCTATATTATTTACATCTATTACTTGATTAGATGTATAGAATGAATTAAATTCTTTAGTTAAATCAAATAAATATTCAGCTATTAAATTTGGTCTATTAGATTCAAATGCTTTAATAACTGTATATCCTAACTTATGAAGTGTTACAAGTAAATTTCTTTCACTGTCAGTACTTCCTTCAACTAAATATTTATTTCCTTTTTCTATACCTTGAGATTTAGCTTTTCTAAGTATAGACATAATTCTTACATAACAATATTGTAAATATGGTCCTGTATTCCCTTCAAAACTTAAAACCTTAGACCAATCAAAAGTAATTCCAGTTGCCCTATTTTGACTTAAATCAAAGTATTTTATAGCTCCAACTCCAACAACTTCTGCTATATTTTCTTTTTCTTCATCTGATAATGTAGGATTTTTTTCATCTACAATTTTTCTTACTTCCTTATGAGCAACATCTAAAATTTCTTCTAGTCTTATTACATCTCCACCACGTGTTGAAAATATTGTTCCATCAGCAAATCTCATTATACCAAATTGAGTATGATGTTTTTTATAATCATATGGAGATCCTAACATTTCAGATATTTTAAATACTTGTTTAAAATGCCCTTGTTGTCTTTCATCAACTACATAGATAGCTCTATCAATGTTTAACTCATCTTTTCTGTAAATTATAGTTGCAAGATCAGATGTTGAATACAAGAAACTATTATCTTTTTTCTGTACTATACAAGGTGGTAATTCATCATTTTCAAAGAATACTACTAAAGCACCTTGATCTTCACGTGCAAGTCCTTTTTCTTTTAATTTTTCAAGAACTTTAGGCATCATATCATTATAGAAAGATTCTCCATTTATCAATTCAAATTCTATTCCTAATCTTTTATACACTTTATCATATTCTTTTAATGAATAAGTAATAAATTCTTTCCATAAAGCTAGATTTACAGGATCTCCACTTTGAACTTTTTTAAGTTCAAAACGTGCTTCTTCTTCTAGTTCTGAATTAATTTTTGCTTCTCCTGAGAATTTAACATAAAGTCTTTCAAGTTCTTCTATTGCACTTGTATTATATGCTTCTTTATCTAACCATTTATTATATGCCACTATTAATTTACCAAATTGAGTTCCCCAATCTCCTATATGATTATCTCCTAATACTCTAAATCCTAATTCTTTATATATTCTTTTTAAAGCATCTCCTATTATTGTACTTCTTAAATGTCCAACATGCATTCTTTTTGCAATATTAGGTGAAGAATAATCTATGATTACAGTTTCATCATTTGCTACATTATATTCATATTTTTCATTTATTAATTTTGCAGTTTCTTCATTAAGTATACTATCTGTAACAAATATATTAATAAATCCAGGCCCTGCAACCTCAATTTTTGAAATTATATCTTTACCATCAAATTTAGAAATTAATTCTTCTGCTATAACTCTTGGATTTTTCCCAATAACTTTTGATTTAGACATAGCAAAATTACTTTGAAAATCTCCAAATTCTTTTTTAGTTGAATTTTGCAAGTCATTTTTATCAAGTTTGATATCAAATATATTTGATACATTTTCTGATAAAACTTCTAAAACCTTATCAATTAATAATTTCATTATATACCTCTCTTATTATATTCTTTTTTTTATTATATTCTTAATCAAATTACTTGTCAACTAGAATAAACTTAATTGATCTGATTCTGAAAGAGTATCAGGGATACATCCATAAGTTTTTAGCATTTCAAGTACTGTTTTTGATATTTTACATCTCTTAGTTAAGTCTTCTATAGATGAAAATTCATTTTGATTTCTCTCACTTACTATAGTTTTAGCAACTACTTCACCTAATTGATCCATGGCAACTAAAGGTATCCTTATTTTACCATCTTCTATCTTAAATGTTACCGCTTCTGATTTATATATATCTATAGGCAATAAATCTATTCCTCTATGTCTCATTTCTATAAGTATTTCATATAGTATTATTTGTTTTTTATCAAGAACCTTTATATTATCAAGTGCCCTTTTAGCTGCTAAATTAGTTTTTAATTCTTCTATACTCCCACGCATATCCTTAAATGAAAAATCTTCATATTTTCTATTTAAAAATGCAGTATAGAATTCAAGTGGATAATATACCTTAAAATATGCTATTCTAACAGCCATCATAACATAGGCTGCAGCGTGTCCTTTAGGGAACATATATTTAATCTTTTCACAAGACTCTATATACCATTCTTTAATATGAGCATCTTTCATTTTTTGCTTATATTCTGCCCACTTTTCTTTATTCTTAGATGGTTGTCCTTTACGAACAAACTCCATAATATTAAATGCTTCTGATTTATCCATTTTCATATCAATTAAATGGTTCATAATGTCATCTCTAACTGTTATAACCTGACTTAAAGTTGCAACACCTTGTTTAACATATTCTTCTGCATTATTTAACCAAACATCTGTACCATGTGAAAGTCCAGATATTCTTACAAGTTCTGCAAATGTTTTAGGCATAGTATCTTCTAACATCTTTTTAACAAAATCTGTTCCAAATTCAGGTATACCATTAGTTCCAAGTTTAGTTCCTATTTGTTCAGGACTTACACCTAATGCTTCAGTTGAACTAAATAGACTTATAACCTTAGGGTCTGTTAAAGGTATAGTATAAATATCTACATCAGTTAAATCTTGTAACATTCTAAGCGTAGTTGGATCATCATGACCTAATATATCTAATTTAACTAACTGTTGATCCATAACGTGATAATCAAAATGCGTTATTATAGATCCAGAATTTTCATCATTTGCCGGATATTGCACAGGTGAAAAGTCATATATAGACTTATAATTTGGAACAACTATCATACCACCCGGATGTTGTCCTGTAGTCTTACGAGCACCTTCACACCCTTTAGAAACTCTAGTTATCTCTGCCTTATTTCTACTACAATATTCATCAGTCATTTTAAGTAAATTACTTTCTTCTAGTCCTCTTAAATCTGCATCTAACTTTTTAAGTGTATTACCATATTTATTTTGTATATCTTTTTCAAAATTTCTTTTAATATTTTCTTCAAAATATTTTTTAGCTATACCAAAAGCATTTTTTTCTGCAAGAGTAGATATAGTTCCTGCTCTAAATACAAAATCATCACCAAATAATTCTTTAGTGTATTTATGAATCTCACCTTGATATTCTCCAGAAAAGTTTAAATCTATATCAGGTGTTTTATCTCCTTTAAATCCCATAAAAACTTCAAATGGTATAGAATGTCCATCACGAACTAATTCATGATTACAATTAGGACATTTAGCTGGTTCTAAGTCAACCCCAGCTCCCTCAAAATCTTTTATATCAAAATATTTACATTCTGGACATCTATAATGTGGATATAGACCATTTACTTCTGTTATACCCATTAAATAGGCAACAAGAGATGAACCAACTGATCCTCTTGAACCTACTAAATATCCATTATCTACTGATTTTTTTACCAGTTTTTGAGCTATTAAGTATAAAACAGCAAAACCATTACCTATAATAGAATTAAGTTCCTTTTCTATTCTTTCTCTAACTACATCTGGTAAAGGATTACCATATAGCTCATATGCCTTGTTATATGACATACTTTCTACTTCTTCTTCAGCACCTTCCATAACAGGTCTATATTCCCCATCAGGTATAGGTTTTATTTTTTCTATTTGATCTGCAATTTTATATGTATTATATATTACTACATCATCCCTATCCTTACCAAGATAATCAAATTCATCAAGCATTTCCTCTGTTGTTCTAAAATAATTTGATGTATCTATATCATATGTTCTATATGCTTTTTCCGATCCAAGAGCAAGAGCTGATCTTGCTTTTTTATCTTTCTTATCTGCATAATAAACATTACCAGTTGCAACAACTATCTTATTCTTCTCCTTAGCCATTTCAACCATTTCTTTATTCATTTTTTGTATAAACTCAAATCCTGAAATTTCTTCTGTATATATAGAATCAGCATATATACTTTCAGGATATACTTGTACATAATCATAAAAATCCATAGCATCTAGTATTTCACTTTTACTCATACCTCTAATATATAGATCAACAAGTTTACCTTTATTAAATCTACCTGAATAAACTGGACTTGATGAAATCAATAAATTATCTCTATCTGTATTTATTTCAGATTTTAATATTCTTGGCTTTTTATCTCCATAGTGATAAAGATGTGCATTTGATACTAATTCATATAACCTTTTTAATCCATTTACATTTTTTACTAATATATTTACATTTTCAGTATCAGCCTTTTTTATTTCTTTTTGAACTTTAATGGCTATATCAGTTAGTTTTTCTACACCTAAACTTGACATATACTTCATTAAAATTTTAAATAACTCTGCTGTTGCTGCAGCATCATCAATGGCTCTATGGTGACTTTCAAGCTGTATATTAAACTTTTTACTTAAATGATCTAATGAATATTTATTTACATCAAGTATAAGAGTTTTAGCCCATTCTAATGTATCTATAACACTAAAATCTGTATCTGTATATCCTAATTGTTCACATTTTTTAGTTATAAATCCAACGTCAAATTTAGCATTGTGAGCAACAAGAGTACAGTCTTTAACAAAATCTAGGAATCTAGGCATAACATTTTCTATAGTTTCTGCATCTCTTACCATATTATCATTAATACTTGTAAGTTCTATGATTTTTTGAGGTATAGGCATTTCTGGATTAACAAATTCTGAAAATTTTGAAACAACCTTTCCTGCCTTTAGCTTAACTGCACCTATTTCTATGATTTTATCATTAATAGCACTAAATCCTGTTGTTTCTATATCAAATACTACAAATTCTTCTTCATTCATATATATATCTTTAGGATTTTTAACAAGAGATGCTTCATCATCAACAACATAGGCTTCTATTCCATATATTATCTTAAAATCTTCATCCATTTTTACATGCTTTGCAAGAAATGGAAAAGCATGAACTACCCCATAATCTGTAACAGCTACTGCTTTATGTCCAAAACCTTTAGCAATAGATATTAATTCTTTTGAATCAATAGTTGAAGTCATTTCACTCATATTAGTATGAGCTGCAAGTTCTATCCTTTTAATTTCACTATTATCAACTCTTTTTTCTTTACCATTTTCAACTATTTCAATTTTGCTTAATACTAAAGAATAATCATCAAAATATTTATTGTATTTTCCTTGAACTTCTACTATATCTCCAAGTTTAAATTGAATTTCTTCAATTGAATTTACAAACTTAGTACAGGCAATTGATGAATTTATATTATCTGTTATATATATAGATACCCTAACTTTACCATTTTTAGTAGTAAATAGGTCCATATAGAATATTTCACCACGTAGTGCTATTTCTTGACCTACTATTATATCTTCAAGTTCTTTAAATGAACTAACATTCATTTTAGTATATCTTGCCTTATTTTTTACTTCTATTCCTGATTTTTTAACCTCTGGTGCCTTTATATCTAGCTTATATTCTTTAACTATATTATCATCTGATTTAAACTCTACTTCTTCAACCTGATCTTCTACCATATATTTAATATTAACGTTATATCTTAAAGAAAACTTTTCATTTAAAAATCTATATATTTTCTTACTATTTTGCTCTATAATTTGAGAACTCATAGGAAAAATTCCACGACTTTTAATATTTATAGTATTATCTACTAATTTAAAGCTAACCTTAGGTAATTGAGAACCAAATAAGATATCTATTGATTTAAGATAAGTTATGGCAAATTTAACTATTTCTTCATCACTAAATTTTTCAGAATAACTTTTATTTAATATTTCAAACTCTATTTTTATATCATCTTTTAATTTCAATAAAATATTAGTTATTTTCTCTATATCCTCAAATACACCATCATTTAATTTTAATAATTCAAAATATATGATTACCTCATAATTTTTTGAATTAATAAGAGCTAATTCATGTATTTTAATGTTTTTTAAACCTAAATTATCTTCACTAACTTCTAATAAACTATAATTTGGTTTCATTAAATATCACTTTCCATTTCCCTTTTAATTTTTAAATATTCATCTATAAATGCATCTATATCCCCATCCATAACTTTATCTACATTTCCTTCTTCATAATTAGTTCTATGATCTTTTACTAATTTATATGGTTGGAATACATATGACCTTATTTGTGAACCCCATTCAATTTTAGATTCAACTCCTTTTAAGTTTTTAAGTTCATTTTCTCTATTTTGCATTTCTATTTCAAAAAGTTTTGCACGTAATACTTTCATAGCCGAATTAAGATTCTTACTTTGTGATCTTTCATTTTGACAAGTAACTACAATACCAGTAGGAATATGAGTTATTCTAACTGCAGAATCTGTAGTATTAACATGTTGTCCACCTGCTCCACTTGATCTATATGTATCTATTCTTAAATCTTCCTTTTTTAAATTCACTTCAACATCATCTTCTATTTCAGGTGTTACATTTACTGCTGCAAAAGATGTATGACGTCTAGCATTAGAATCAAAAGGAGAAATTCTAACTAATCTATGAACTCCTTTTTCACAACTTAAATATCCATAAGCATAATCACCTTTAATAGATAAAGTTATACTTTTAATACCGGCTTCATCACCATGTAAAATATCTAAAACTTCTATTTTAAATTTATGATTACCTGCCCATCTATCATACATTCTATATAGCATAGATACCCAATCACAGGCTTCTGTTCCTCCAGCTCCTGAATTTATTGTAAGTATTGCTGAATTTATATCATACTTACCACTTAAGAGTTCTTTTTTCTTAAATTCATTAAACTTATTTACAAATATCAAAGTTTCTGTTTCAAGTTCTACTAAGTCCACTTCTGATTGTTTATAGAAATCATATATTATTTCCATGTTATCATAAGAATCCACTAAATCCTTTATATCTTGTATCCTCTGTTTAATTATATATATATCTTTTAATACACTTTGTGATTTTTGATTGTTTTTATAGAAATTTTCATCCATAGTTTGTAATTCTAATTCTTTTAAACTATTTTCTAATTTTTCTAATTCAAAGATGCTCCTTTATAGATAAAAAATCATTTTTTTTATCTTCTATTAATTTTTTTAATTCATATTCTTCCATAGCCATAATATCACTTCCTTTTTATTTTAATTATTAATTCTATGAAAATATTTTTGTTAGTATTAAGTTAAGAACTATTACTATAACTATACTAGATAACATAATCTTCCCTAAATCAACCTTTTTAAATGTCATATATGCAATAATTATAGATGCAAATATAGAAAGAGCTACTTCATATACACTAGTTCCTATGGATATGAAAATATTAGGAAAAAATAGTATAACAAGTACAGAAATAGGTATAGCTTCTAAAAACTTATCCATAAATTTATTACGTGGAAGAGGGATAAATTCTCCTGCTATTCTAAAAAGTTGTGTTAATATCCCAACAAGTATAATTATTATCCACATTCTCATTCTTTATCACCTCTCATTGAAATACTAGCATATATTAAACTTGTTAGTATAAGTATAAGAACTATTTTTAAACTTTCACTAATACCATTAAATGGTGGTATAAATATGAAAACTAACTTAAGTATTAAAGTAATCAATATTATTCTAATATTTTTAAATTCTATCATAAGACTAGATATCATTAGAGATAAAAAAGTTCCATAAAGTGCAAATTTCATAGAGTTTATAATAATAGCAGGGACAAATGCACCTATTAAAACTCCTATTATTGTACTTATACCAAATGATAAATATCCAACAACATTTACACCTAAAGCAAATGACATATCTTTATTTTTTCTGATTGCTAAATATGCTATAGTTTCATCTGTATAAATTAAGCCTACTAAACATTTAGAAACCCTATCATAGTGATTAAGAGCCTTATACATAGGTATACTAATTAATACATATCTAAAGTTAAGCATAGCTGCTGCAAATACTGAGCTTAATATATCAAAATTACTTTTTGAAAATATATCCATAAGTAAAGTTTGAGATGCTCCTGAATAAATAAAAAAACTCATCATACTTGCAATTATTCCATTCATCCCATAACTATTAGATATTAGGCCCAATGCAAAGCCAAAAGGGAAAAATGCTATAGCTATTCCTTTACCAGAAATTGCCCCCTCTTTAAAACTTTTTATATCAAATTTATTTATTAAATCCATATTACTTCAAATCTCCCCAAGTTTTACCTATGTTATAGTTAACTTGTAATTTTATTTTTTCAAATTTTATAGTTTCTTCCATTATTTTTTGTATTTCTTCATGTATAGCTATATTTTCATCCTTTACTTCAAATATTAATTCATCATGTACTTGAAGTAACATTTTAACATTTTCATTACATAATTTTTCATATATATTATACATTACCTTTTTAATAATATTAGCTGCTGTTCCCTGTATAACTGTATTAACAGCCATTCTATTTGCAGCTTCTTTAACATTAATATTAGATGAATTAATATCATATACATAACGACGTGTTCCATAAAGTGTTTCTACATATTTATTTTTTCTACATTTTTCTATAATTTCATCTAACAGCTCTCTTACTTTAGGATATTCTCTAAAATATGTATCTATATATTCTTTAGCTTCTCCTACTGTTATTTTAAGTTCTTTAGAAAGTCCAAAAGGAGTTTTACCATATAAAACTGAGAAATTAATAACCTTAGCTATATTTCTTTGATATTTATTAACCTTTTCATTTTCATTTAAAACAAATATTTTACGTGCTGTTAATTCATGTAGATCTAAATTATGTTTATATGCATCTATTAAATTTTTATCTCCAGAAATTTCTGCAAGTACTCTTAATTCTATTTGAGAATAATCAAATGACATAAGACTATATCCAGGAGATGATATAAATCCTGTTCTAATTTTAGTTCCTTCTGTTGTTCTTGTAGGTATATTTTGTAAATTAGGGTTTTGAGAAGATAATCTCCCTGTTGTAGTCCCCGTCTGATTATATGTCGTATGTATTTTCCCTAATTTTTGTAATTTAAGTAACGGTTCTACATATGTAGATCTCAATTTTTCATATTCCCTATATTCCAATATCTTTTCAGCTATAAGTATTCCTCTATCTTTTAAAAGTTCAAGAACTGCTGCATCTGTTGAATAATTACCGTTTTTATTCTTTTTTCCACCTTCTATACCTAATTTTTCAAATAATATATTTGATAATTGTTTAGGAGATGAAATATTAAACTTCTCACCACTCAAATTATATATCTCTTCTTCAATTTCAGAAATTTTTGATATTAGCTCATAATTATATTTTTCAAAATATTTCATATCTATAGAAATACCATTATCTTCCATATATTTTAAAACTTTAGTAAATCTTTTTTCTTCTAGATAGATTTCATACATATTAAGTTCTTTTAATTTATTAGTTAATATTTCTTCTAGCATATATATGCTATATGATATATTAGATAATCTAGAGATATAGTAAGTTATTAACTCATCAGTTGATAATTTTGAAATAGATTTTTTATCATATTCTTCTATTGATATATTTAACATTTCAAAAGCCATTGTTTCTATTTTTTGAGCCCTATCAGTTCCTAAAGTGAAATTAGCAAGTAAAATATCAAAATATTTTTTAAAATCTAATCCTAAATTTAAAATTTCCTTATTCGAAAATACTATTACATCTAAATCATTAGATATATCTGTAATTTTACTTGAAACTTTAAACAGATCATCTGCATTATCATCTTTTTCTAAGCAAATATATACTTCTTTACCATTAAAATATGATAAACCTTCATCACCATAATAAAATGAAATTTTAGATTTCTCAGCATTTATTTTAGTTGTAAAATCAGATAAATTATCAATTTTATTAATTTTAAATTCAACCTTATTAGAAGATCTGTTTTCAGATAATTTTGAATATTCTTGTTTTAAATCATATTCAAGATAAAGTTTTTCTAATATTTCAAAGTTTTTACCTTTAAATTCACCATCTTCTATATCAACATCTAATTCTAAGTCACTAAATACAGTTGCAAGATCACGACTAATATATGCCATTTCTTTGTTTTCTAAAAGTTTTTCTTTAACCTTACCTTTAATTGAATCTATATTTTCATATATATTTTCTAAAGTTGAATATTCATTTATTAACTTTATACCTGTCTTAGGACCTATCCCTGCAACCCCGGGTATACCATCACTACTATCACCCATAAGTCCAAAAAGATCTTTTATTTGATTAGAATTTACACCTAAAAATTCTACAACATCACTTTCTGTTTTAACTAACATATATGGATCTGTTTGTTCTTTTTTACCCATAAGTGCTATAGTAATATTCTTGTCTAATATTTGTGCTAAATCTTTATCTCCTGTAATAACTATAACTTCGTAATCAGGTGAATATTTTTTAGAAAGTGTAGCAATAACATCATCTGCTTCATAACCTGAAAGGCTAACACGTGGTATACCATAACCTGATAATACTCTATCTATTCCATCAATCTGACTTGCTAGATCATCTGGCATTCCACTTCTATTTTCCTTATATTCACTATATATTTCACGTCTTTTAAGTTCTGCTCTTTTAACATCTTTTGCAGCTAAAATATAGTCAGGTTTAAAATATTCTATAGCTGCATCAAGTTGTTTAATAAATCCTATTAATGCACCAACAGGAGCTCCTGTACTACTTCTTAAATTATATAATGCAAAATATGCTCTATACATTATTGCACTTGTATCTAATATTAATAATTTTTTCATAATTCTCCTTATTTTTCTCTTATTGCATTAAGTATAGTTTCTATTATAACCCCGTCATATTCACCCAAATGATATTTATTTTTAATATTAACATCTGAATATATCATTTTTTTTATACTATCAGGATATTCTGATAAAATTTTTGTAATTTTAATTCCATCAACTAAAAAAACACTAGGTATTTTACCTTCAGGATTAAGTGATAATAGTAATTCTTTTTCAAGAGATCTTAATCTATAATCAATTTCAACAAAAGGTATATATTTGGCAAGCGTTTCAAGAACTGCTACAAAACGAGTACAATCTGGACACTCTGGATGTGCAAAAACTAAAAATGTCTTTTTTTCACCTATAGATGATAATTCTTCTATTATATCTTCATCTATATTTACTCCTCTCATTGCTGCTATTTGTCTATCTCTATATTCTATCTTATCTGTAAATTTTAAATACTCTTTAAATGTAGCCACATCGCACCTCTTTTTTATTTATTCTATCATATTATTATACTATATTTTGAATTAAAAATATAGGTTCAAATTATTTATTTAATATATTTTTCATAACAAAAATAGGAGATATTTTTAAATTCTCCTATTTAACAAAATATATATAGATCAAAAAAGATCTCCTCAGAGATCAAATTTATTCTAATTTTTAATTTTAATAAAAAAAATACAAGCGTATGCTTGTTTAATTAATGGGGTGACCGACGGGACTTGAACCCGCGACAACCAGTGCCACAAACTGGCGCTCTACCAACTGAACTACGGCCACCATAAAAAATGGAGCGGGAAACGAGGCTCGAACTCGCGACATTCAGCTTGGAAGGCTGACACTCTACCAACTGAGTTATTCCCGCTTAGATAACCGAATAATTATCCGTCCCCTTTGGACTATTATAGTATAGCAAATTTTATAATATCTTGTCAACAATTTTTTAATTATTAATTTTTTCCCTAAATTAAAATATGATAATGTCTTAATATAAATAAAAATGAAAATATCTTAAATTAAAAATATAAATGTAATTGATTATTTAATATTATTAGATTATTATGTAATTATCTTTAGTTTAGAAATGAGGTAATTATATAAAGGATTTTTTCAAGAATGAATGAATTAAATAAATATAATATTATTAATGATTTAGTTTTAGGTAAAATTAACAAGAATAGAGTTTATTTGATTTTGAATTTAAAATGAGGGGAAAACTGGTTTTATTCATGGTAATAGAAATAAAAAAACTTCAACTACTATTTCTAAAGAAATTAGTAATACAATAATAAAAGTATTTACTCAAATATATGAATGTAAAATAAATATAAATCATCTAAATCTAGAAGAAAAACTAAAAGTATAATTAAAAAACAAATAAAACTTAAACAAGAAAATGATATTATTAAAGATAAAAAAGAAATTAATTATCATATTAAATTCCTAGAAGCCCTAGAAACTGAAAATTTGCCCCCTACTCTTGCAAGAAAAAAATATGCTGGTGAATTAATATAAATGTATGCTTCTTCTCTTGATTGGGTTGAAAATGGCGAAATTTGGTACACTTTTCAAACTATACACTGATGCTAGATCTGTTTTTGAATATAAAAGGAAAAATACAAATGATATTTCTAAAAATACTTTAACTCAATTTCAATATACTTGTAGTCAACTAGGTATAGAAATATATGTTACTTCTCTCCCACAAGCTAAATGAATTCTTAAACTACTACATTCAAAAATACAATCAGTAATTTGCCATACAATTAGATAATAGAAAAAATGTATTTCAAATACAAAAGTATTTAGAAAAATTAGATACAATATTAGCTATAATTGCTCCTAGAAACATTCAAAGTGGTTGTTTTATTAAATATAATAACAGGAAATACTTCCCATATGACTCTAACGGAGAGAAAAAACTATTTAATAAAAATGTTAAGTACTTAGTTATTAAAAATCTTACCGAAAGTCTTTATTGTAATATTAACAATAATATTTATATTTTAGAAGAAGTTAAAGAATTTGAAACATTTTCAAGTGAATTTGATTATGATATTGTTAAAGTTCAAAAAGAGAAGAAAAAATATATTCCTCCTCTAACTCATCCGTGGAAAGTTGAATACTTTATAAAGTATATGATTAAAATTGAGAAAGACCTAATTTAAAAAGAGGGGATAATCCCCCTCTAATTTAGGTCTATATATTATATATTTTTTGAGACATTTTCATTTTTAACTGGCATAGCAAAATTTAGACCACTTCATATAAAATTAAACTTATTAAAATATATAATTAAATCCAAATGAACCATAAGGAATAAATCCTTTTTGCCCATATTCAGACCAAGTATATTTAACTCCAAGTTCAGGAATTATATTAAATTTATTTATTCTCCAATTATATCTAATTCCTGAATCTACAGACCAGTAAAGTGTAGTTTCAGATTTTGGATTATTATTTTCTTTCGTAATATATGTACTTCCACCAATTCTACCTTTTAATTTTGCTTCAAAATTCATATAATTTACATTAGCACCAATTCCTGTACCATAGTATATATGATGTTTAATGATTTTTTCGTTATTTTTCTCTATATTTTTTATTTCGCTATTTAATTTGTCTATAGACTTCCCAATTTCATCTTTTAATACTTTTTTTAATCCTGTTCCTTTAACTTCTTCAGCATATAGTTTTGAAACCTTATCAAATTCTTCTTTTATAGATTGATACTCACTATCTTTAGAAAAGAATGAATAAAATCTCTCAAAAGCTTCTTTCATTTTTGAATTATCAACAACTCCAGTTTTTATATCATAAGATTCTTTTAGCGCCTTTAATCCATATTCTATACTTTCAGAATTATAAGGACCTTTAAAATAATTCATAGCATTAGCTATATTTTCTACTTCAACTTCCAAGTTATTAGAATTTATAGCATTTTCCAATTCAGAAATTGTAGTTTTAAGATTAGGTCTCTTTTCCTTAATTATTGAAAGTAATTTAGTATACGCATCTTTTCTTGTAACCTTATCATTTAAAAGTTCTTTAATTTCTTTTACCTCTTCATTATCATCTTTTAATTTTCTAGTATTTTCAATTATTTTAGATACATCACTCTCATTTTCAATATCTTTTTTTATACCTTTTAAATCCTCTAACTTATTTTTTGATTTTGTTAATGTATCTAATTCTTTATATTCTTTAATCCGTTCATATCCAGCAAATACTTCAGCATTAACTTCAACATATTCATTTATTTTATATTTACCTTCTATATTTTGTTCTACCATATCAAAAAAACTAGTTTTAGTATTTAAAGATATATTTTTATGTGGTTGTACATTAATTTCTAAAATAGGTCTTAATCCCTCCATTTTTATATCTGTACCCACTGTAGTTGCTAAAATAAGTTGTGGGAATAATATAATTGCATATTTTTTCATATCTACTCCTTTTTTTATGTGATATACTATTAAAATTATTAGAATGTATAATTAAATCCAAATGAACCATAAGGAATAAATCCTTTTTGCCCATATTCAGACCAAGTATATTTAACTCCAAGTTCAGGAATTATATTAAATTTATTTATTCTCCAGTTATATCTTACACCACTATCCAAAGAAGCATAAACTTTATTTTCTATATTTACATTATCATTTATTTTAGTTAAATAAGTACTTGCTCCTATTCTACCCTTTAATAAAGCTTCAAAATTCATATAACTAAATTTAGAACCAAGTCCCACCCCATAATATATATGATGTCTGATTAAATTAGAACCTTCACCTCTATCTATTTGTCCAATTCTTCTTGTTAAATCTTCAATTTTTTTATTAACCGTATTTTTTATAGTTTCTTTTTTTTCATCAGCTTTATCATATAATTTAGAAACGCTTGAAAAATATTTACTTATATTTTTAAAATCTTCACTTTTAGAAAAAAACATATAAAATTTTTCAAAAGCTTCTTTAACTTTTTGATTATTTACTTTTTCATTATCAAAAGCATTTTGA
>NZ_LOHY01000058.1 GCF_001559795.1 Pseudostreptobacillus hongkongensis
GTTTATATACCGCAGCTGTTGCGGGGATTGTCATTGCTCTGACGGGAGGGTCACGCTTTAGCGTTTCCGGTCCGACTGCGGCATTTGTGGTAATTCTCTATCCCGTTTCGCAACAGTTTGGACTGGCAGGACTGCTGGTTGCGACCTTGATGTCGGGGATCTTTTTGATTCTGATGGGGCTGGCACGCTTTGGTCGCCTGATTGAGTATATTCCGGTTTCCGTCACCTTAGGTTTCACCTCGGGTATCGGGA
>NZ_LOHY01000059.1 GCF_001559795.1 Pseudostreptobacillus hongkongensis
ATAGTGCTGCAGCTTCCACAATTGTGTCGCAGTCAGTGGATGCGGTTTGTAGTGTGCCGCGTAAGCCCTGGTATTTATGAGCAGTCAGGTTTAAGCCATGGGTATTATTGGCAGACTCAAAAGCCTCGCAGATAGCGCGCCGTTGTTCTGGCGGTACTTCCGACTGCTCAGCAGCGAGAGCGCGCATCACATGCGCGGCAATACTCTGATTCTGATACTTATCATAAAGAAAGGAAGAGTCTGCTCTCTGCACGATATAGCGCAGATAGGCACTCATTGC
>NZ_LOHY01000060.1 GCF_001559795.1 Pseudostreptobacillus hongkongensis
GGCAGCGTCAGATGGTTATAAGATACAGGGCAAAAGCAGTGCTGTCAGCAGGCTTGCAGATTGATTTTATTAATGAAATGGATCCAGCTGACAACGAAAGTTGGCAGTTCGTCGATGGTGTGGTCGGTTATCTGACTGAGCAGCTTGGGGAGATGTCCTGCCTACCTGAAGAGCCATTTTATTATAGCGTTGAGCCTGCCAAGGGTGAGCGTGGTGGAGCGACTTTTGCCATCTCATGGCTGTCAGAGGGTGGTACGC
>NZ_LOHY01000061.1 GCF_001559795.1 Pseudostreptobacillus hongkongensis
TGTCAGATTAAAATGAGATAAATGTCACATTTTCTTGCACTTTATTCCAGCCAGTTCATCAGGATTTCCGTAAAAAGAACAGCTATTTGAAACTCCTGAGGATTTGCTGTTGAAACGCCGTCTTGTTATTGCTGCTTCTTTGTTCGTTTTTAATTTATCGTCTGCTTTTGCAGCAGAAAATATTCCTTTTTCACCCCAGCCTCCAGAAATTCATGCGGGGTCATGGGTATTGATGGATTACACAACCGGACAGATCCTCACGGCGGGTAATGAGCATCAACAACGTAATCCTGCCAGCCTGACTAAGCTGATGACTGGCTATGTCGTTGATCGTGCTATCGATAGTCATCGCATTACACC
>NZ_LOHY01000062.1 GCF_001559795.1 Pseudostreptobacillus hongkongensis
GCTGGCATCAGGCATTGCAATCACCCTTACCCGCCATTTGCATAACGGACTGGTGGAAGCGCTAAAAAACATCACTGACGTCGTTCATGATGTGCGCTCCAACCGCAATTTTTCCCGCCGTGTTTCGGAAGAACGAATCGCAGAATTTCCAACGGCGAAGGCGTTGAGCGTGTCTTCCAGACTCACTCTCCGGTAGTTGACAGCATTTCTGTCAAACGTCGTGGTGCTGTTCG
>NZ_LOHY01000063.1 GCF_001559795.1 Pseudostreptobacillus hongkongensis
CCCCACCCATCACTGACAAGGTCTGGCATGGAGTGGAGAGGCCACAGCGCCTCCCAAAGCCCTTCTGAGTGGCTTCGAGCCAGGAGCACCAGTGTCCCCCCTGTGCCTGCAGCAGGGTAAGGTCGCGGGTGAATGGCTGGCCCCCACCAGCCACGTCCACTCTCAGGAGACGGAGAGCTTTTGCCTCGCTGTCCTGAGTCCTCCTGGTC
>NZ_LOHY01000064.1 GCF_001559795.1 Pseudostreptobacillus hongkongensis
AAGTAAAGAAGAAGCATTAGAAATGCTTAAAAACTTTAAAATATACTTTTCAGCTAAAGTAAAAACATTAGCTCAATGGATGCTAGAAGTAAAAAATGGTACAGAGGTACAAAATATAGATACAGTTGCATTAGATAAAGTAGATGAAGCTGATTTTGCATTAAATGAAGCAAAAACTGGAGTAGTTGCTTATGGATATTATACATTTTCATTTATTATTAAAGATAAGGATTTAGAAATATTAGATAAAAAGATAAATGAGGTTAGAAGAATATTAAACTTTTATGATTTTGTAGCTGGAGTAGATAAATATAATAC
>NZ_LOHY01000065.1 GCF_001559795.1 Pseudostreptobacillus hongkongensis
TCCTACAACAGATGGAAGACTAACAGGTCCAACAAGATGGTTGGCTTTTGCTGCTTCTGTTAAATGCATCTTTATACCTAATAGAGTTTGATAAAATCCTCCTATAAGTATTTTACCTACTAATTCAAATCCCTTAACGATAAAAAGTGAATAAAGTATAGCAGCTATAAAAGCTGTAGCAAAATTCATTATAACTCCTGCTGAAAGTACTATTATCTTTTGATAATTAGGATGACTCAGAAATCCATATTTGTTATACTCTTCTATTTCTGCATCTGTAAATTTTTCAACGTCTTTA
>NZ_LOHY01000066.1 GCF_001559795.1 Pseudostreptobacillus hongkongensis
GTCTAAACAAAAATGGAGGACTTAAGTTTTCAATTAAAGGAACAGATTACATTAAGACGGAAGCAAAAGGAAATGAAGTTAGTGTAGATCTAACAGATAAAGTAAAAAGTGATATAGCAAAAGGAGTAGCAGCAAATAGTGGGGTAGCTAATGCTGTAGCAATGGCAAACTTACCACAAATAAGTACATTAGATGATAGAAGACACAACATAGCAGGTTCATATGGTTACTATAACGGAGAACATGCCTTTGCACTGAGACTATCGGGTTTAAATGAAGTAGGAAATGTAGTATATAAGG
>NZ_LOHY01000067.1 GCF_001559795.1 Pseudostreptobacillus hongkongensis
TCATTCCATAATGTATTAACTAATAACTTTCCTGATACACTACTATATTTACCTTTTAATGTTAATTTATCGTGGTATTTACCATTATCTAAAGTAATTGTTCCTGAATTTGTTATTTTTGATTTATCATCTAAAGATGATGAATTTAACACAAAATTAGAACGTGAGCTTGCCACTTCTTTGGGATCTTGATTGTTCTTATATTCCTCTATTGCTTTTTCTGCTTGTTTGATTTTTTCTAAAGTTTCCGGTTTTACTTTACCATCCCAAAATTCATCATTACTAGCTTCTGCTTTTGCTTTTTTTAATGCATCTATCAAATTTTTAGGTGTTGGTTTATATTCTCCTGCATTCAAATTAAATTGAGATGCATCAAGTATAGAATTTTCTCCAATATTTAAATTATTAAAAGTTGATTCATTAATATCTCCTTTATTTTTTAACACCCATTTAGCACCTGTTTCTAAATTCATATCTAATCTAGCATCAAAATCTTTACCAAAAGCCTTATTTACCATTCCATAAATACTAGCTTTATCTTTTATTGTTGCTGTTAGTGATGAAGTAGAATTTTTAACACCTTGAGCTTCTATTAACCACCCTTTTTTTGCAGCTGTCGCAACCGATTTTTCTCCTGATAATTCAAATTTAGAATTTGTTACTGCAAAATTACCAAAATTTAATTGATTAGTAAAAGCAGAACTATGCCCATATGAATTATCTGATACTTTATCTGCTTTGACTTCTATTAATGTTGCAGTTTCAGAACTTGTTTTTATTACAGTATTTTTTAATTTAACTTCTTGATTTTCAGCATTTGAATTACGGCTAACATTTAATGTACCTATTATGCTTTTAAAATATAGTCTATAATCTGTAATATCATAAGAAATAGCAGTATTTCCAGAATTAATTACAGAAGCTTCTTCTGTATTTTCTCCTGTAATTTCAAATTTTGCTTTATTGTTAAATAGCCTAACTGCTGCTGAATCCTTTGCTTCTGTTGTATCTATCGTTAATTTGCCATTTGCTGTTACAGTTGGTCCATCTCCTGTTATATTTTCTAAAGGTTTTCCTATTTTTATTGCAGCCGAATTTTTACCATTTGCTACTATCTTTATGTTTGTATTTCCATTAAATGTAGCTTTTGATTCATTCCCTGACACATAAACTCCTACCATATAGTCACCTATTTTATTAGTTGACTGATCCTTTACTTCTATGTTTACATTACCATTTGAAATAAATTCTGCTCTTGCTCCAGTTGTTCTAAATAGTTTTAATCCAGATAATTGATGTCCAAAATGTACCGCAACCCTTTTATAACCTGACCCAACTATTCTATCAGCAATTTTTGTATCTGGAGTATTTTGAACTTTAACATCCATATTATTTACTGTCAACCTAGATACATCTGTTTTACTTCCACCATCCCAATCATATCCAACAGCTACACCATAACTTGCATTTGAATCTGCTGATACCGAATATTGTCCTGTTGTATCTTTAAAAGTAACATCTACATTTAGATTCTTAACATTTACATCTGAATCTCCTCTTGTTATTAACCCTTTTGATCTTGTATGATTTACTCCTTCTTTAGGTGCAATAGTTATACTTAAATCATCTGCTTTTACACCCTTACCAGCTAGTTCTAAGTGAGATTCTCCTCCTGTATCTTTTATATCAAATTTTACTTTTCCTTCTAATTTTGTTTCATCTTTAGTCGTTACAAATGAACTACCACTTTCTCCAGTATATGTTGTTCCTTCTTCACCCACCCCAATTATTTTATTATTTTCATCTATTTGTCTTTTTGCATCCTCAATTGTTTCGGCTGTTGATAATACTCCTCCACCCATAGAAATTAAAATTAATGATAAAATCCCTAAATTTAATTTTTTGTTTTTAGCCATATATTCACATCCTTATTTTTATATATTCTTTATTAATAGTATATATCAATTATTGTTATTTTTCAATTAAACGTTGAAATTTTTTAATATAAAAACAGATCTTTTAGACCTGCTTATATAAATTTCTTTAAATTATAGTTCTTGTAAATAATTTTTTAATTCATTAACATCTAATAAATTTTTAAGAACTTTTATTTTAGGATTAGCTTCTAACTCTTTAGCTAATTTTTCAGAACAAAATACTAAATTAAATTTATCTATTTTTTTTGGTTCTCCCTAAAATTAAAAGGCGGTATTTCTACCACCTCTAATTACAAATATATTATTTATTCTTTTTATCATCTATTCTTCTAAGTAAATATATACTTAAATTTAATAACACACTAGTTATAACAACAGGCATATAGTTTATATACATTGCATATGCTCTATCTTTAAATGGTATCATAAACAATAGTATTACACTTACCATATTAATTATTAATGGAGGCATATATAGTTTATCTTTAAAAAATTTATTAAGTAAAAACGTAACTCCCAAAGATCCTAATATATATAACTTGCTATAATACATCCATATTGCTATAAAATTTAATATATCCATTATCCTTTTACTGCTCCCATTGTAACACCTTGAGTAAAGTAGCTTTGGAACATTAAGAATACTATTATCATAGGTAATGATGCAAGGGCTGCTCCTGCCATTAATAACCCATAATTTAATGAAAATTCTGCAGCTTGTGACATTGAAGCTACTCCTAAAGGTAAAGTTTTCATAAGTTCACTATTAGTAAATATTAATTGTGAGAAATAATCATTCCAGCTTGCTATAAATGTAAATATAGCTAAAGCTCCTATACCTGGTTTAATTATTGGTAAAACAATACTTGTAAATGTCTTAATTTCACCACATCCATCTATTTTAGCTGATTCTAATAATTCATTTGGTACACCATGTGAAAATTGTTTCATCAAAAATACTCCAAATGGCCAACCAACAGCTGGTAATATTAAAGCCTGATATGTATCAACCCAACCAAGTTCTGTAATGAATTTTAATAAAGGTATTAAAATTACTTGTTTAGGTAATGCCATCGCAGCAACAAACAGTATAAATATTACATTAACTCCTGGAAAACTCTTTTTAGCTAAAGCATATCCAGCTAGTGCTGCTGTAACACATACAAGAACTGTAGTTGAAAATGATATAAAGACTGAATTAAAGAACCATCTTAATGTATTTGGTACAAGTAATTGTCTGTAATTATCTAATGTTGGTGTAACTGGAAACCATTGTGGTGGTATACTAATTGCAACATCTTGTAATTTAAATGATCCAGTAAATATCCAATAGAATGGAAAAATGAAAAATATTGCAAAACATATTAATAATACCATTGAAAAAATACTAAGTGGTGTTCTCTTTTTTACTTCCATATTTATCCTTCCTTTCTATTAGTCTGCATCATATGATAAGAATTTAAATTGTAAAACTGAAATAATTCCTATTATTATAGCAAGTAATACACCCATTGCAGATGAAACTCCAAATCTACTTTCAATTATTGCCTTTTGATAAACAAGGTACATTATTGTAGATGTAGAATAATTTGGTCCTCCTGATGTTAATAATTGTATTAAAGCAAATATTTGGAAACTATTAATTGTTGTAACTACAACTATGTATAAAGTTGTAGGTTTTATTAATGGCCATATAATTTGTGTAAAAGCTTTATGGTCTGTAGCTCCATCAATTTTTGAAGCCTCAATTAAATCTTTAGGGACATTCCCTAAAGCTGCTACATATAAAATTATAGGTTGTCCAACACTTGTGGTAATTAATATTGCTATAATTGCAAATATAGCAGTTTTAGGATTACCAAGCCAGTCAATATTTGAATTAGTAATATGTGTAGTGTTTAAAACATAATTTAATATCCCATATTTAGGATGATAAATCCAGTTCCATACAACAGTTACTGAAACTACTGATGAAATTGCTGGAATATAGAAAATACCTCTAAAGAATGATCTAATAAAAGCATTTTTTTCATATATATTAATTGCAACAAATATTGAAAAAGCAACAACTATTGGAACAGCAATTGCTGTTATTAATACTGTATTTATAGTTGATTTAATAAATATACCGTCTTTAAACAAATCTACATAATGTTTTAATCCAACAAAGCTTGTATTCCGTCCTCTAAACTTAAACATAGAAAGATATACACCCTTAATCATAGGATATAAAACGAAGCTCGTAAAAAATACCATTACTGGTAAAATAAATAAATATCCACTATAATCAATTTTTTTAAAATTAATTTTTTTAATAGATTTCAGCATCTTTTCACCTCATTTTTTAATGAGGTAGGGAGGATTTCCCTACCTCAGTTTTAACTATTTTGCATCTTGTATTGTTTTATCTGCATCTTGAACGAATTTATCTAATCCATCTTTAGCTGTTGCTTGACCGTTTAATACTGATTGAACCATATTGAACCATAATGGTCTCATTTGAGCAAATCCATCTATAGTATTGTAGTAAGGTCCGAAGAAATCACTTAATGTTTCTAAGTATTTAGATTCTTCATCAGTATATAATCCTGTAACACCATATGGTGAGAAGTTACCAGTTGCTTTTAATGATCTTTCTCCCCATGTAGGATCGTTAGTTAAGAAGTCAACGAATTTTTTAGCTGCTGCTGCTTTTGCTGGATCTCCATTATCAAATACAGCTGATCCTGCTAATAAGAATTCATATTTAGCTTGTCCACTATTATTAGGGAATGCAACGAATACTGGATCTAATGTTCCTTCTTCTATAGCTTTAGTATCATTTCCTTTTAATCCTGAAGAATAAAGAATTGTTCCTGCTGCTTTTCCACTTCTGAATGCTTCTAAAGCATCTTTAGCTTCTGCTGCAACACCTTGTCCTAATAATCCTTTGTCGTAAGCACCTTTAATCCATTCTAATCCTTTAACACCATTTTCATCATTTATAGTGTATTTAGTTATACCTTCATCTGTAATCCAGCTATTGTATAAGTTAGAAACAAATGCTCTTGGCCCTTGGTCTCCTGCTTGTGATTTAGTATAGAATAATATTGGATCTATACTTCCATCTTTTTCTTTAACTGCAGTTAAGAATTTTTCAAATTCTTCTACTGTCCAGTTTCTTCCTGGTTTATTTAAAGGTAATAAATCAGTTACACCTAATTTATCTGTAACTTTTTTATTAAATGCCATTAAGAATGGAGTTATTCCTAAAGGTTTTAAGTAAACTTTACCTTCAAAGCTTGAAGCTTCTAATACTTTTTTAGTTAATTTATCTTTGTTAGGTAAATCAGCATCATCAAATGAAACTAACAATCCTTTTTTAGCCCAGTCAATTATACGTCCTGGAGCATCAATTATAACATCTGGAGTTGCTTTTGATTGAATTGCAGTTTCAATTTTAGCTGGTCCATCTGTAAAGTCTATTTTTTGATATTCAACTTTAATATCAGGGTTAGCTGCTTCAAATGCTGATATTAATGCTTTATCATAGTCTTCAGCTGTTTTAAATTCTGAATCCTTAGTAAAGTTAGGGAATGACCAATAAGTAATAGTCACAGGCCCTTCTGTTTTAGCTTCTTGTTTACCACCACAAGAAATTGCTGTTAATGCTATTGCAGCTATTGCTACAAATGCTCTGAAAATATTTTTTTTCATAAATTCCTCCTAAAATTTAATTTTATTTAACAAAATTTATTTATTAATTCTTCAATTTTTGTATTTAAGTCTTTACATAATTTAATATGTTCTTCTGTTTCAACAGGTAACATAGGTCCTCTTACTTGACCATTTTTTATTCCTCTTAACTCTAACATATATTTAGTAACTCCATATAAAGATGGTCCACTTAATAAGCCTTTAATAACTTCATTTACTTCATTTTGAAGTACTCTTGCTTCTTCAATTTTCCCTTCTTTAAATAGTTCATTTAATTTCATGAATAATTCAGGCATAACTCCATAAGTTCCACCTATTCCGCTATCGGCACCTATCATACGTCCTGCTATAAATTGTTCATCTGGACCATTAAACACTATAAATTCATTACCATTTTTAGCACGTGTCCCTATATATTTAAATTGTTGTAATTCAAATGTTGATTCTGATGAACATTTAATTCCTATAACTTTTTCCATTTTAGCCATTTCTTCAAATAAGCTAATAGGTAAATTAAATCTAGTAGTTTGTGGTATGTGATAGATTATAAATGGTAATTCGGTTGCATCTATCATAGCTGTCCAGTGTCTCTTAATAGCTAATGGAGAGAATCCATAATATACACAAGGTATAGAAGATATAGCATCTACTCCTAAACTTTCAGCATGTTTTGCAAGTCTAACTGATTCAGGTGTTGAATTAGCACCTACATGTACTATTATAGTTAAATTACTACCTTTAGCTTCTTCCATAACTGCTTCAAGCATAATTTTTCTTTCTTCTTCATTTTGAAGTACACCTTCTCCTGATGAACCTCCAACATAAAGACCTTTAACCCCTTTTTCAATATAGTATCTTGTTAAAGCTTTAGCTCTTTCTGGTGATACATTTCCTTCATCATCATAAGCTGAATAAAGTGCTACAAACACACCTTTAAATTTTTCTAAATCAAATTTCATTTTATTTTACTCCTTCTCTTACTATATAGTAAATACCTACTATTCCAGCATTATTTTCTAATTTAGCAAGTTCTATATTACTCTTAAATTGATTTCCCATTTTTTTCTTATTTACATATTTAATAATTTTATCTCCTAAAAATTTACCTTGTGCTGTTATTCCTCCACCTATAACTATATTCTGTGGATTAAGTATATATAAAATATTTAATATACCAAAAGATAAGTTTTTTACCAATAAATTAATAGCTGATATGCATAATTTATCTCCAACACGTGCATTATTAAATATATATTTACCATCAACATCTTTACCTAATTTCTTACTTACATAATTTGTTAAAAAAGTTGCTGATGCAAAATCTTGAAAATGTTTATTTTTCATAGGAAGATACCCTATTTCTCCAGCTGTTTGAGAAGCTCCTCTAATAATTTTACCATCATTAATATATGCCCCACCAACACCTGTTCCTACAGTCATACAAAACATAGATCCTGAATATCCACCATAAACATATTCTCCATAAGCTGCACTATTTACATCATTTTCAACAAAACAAGGTATCATATATTTTTTTTCTATAATTTCTTTAAATTTAGTACCTGTATATCCTGGAATTGTAGGTCCTGCAAATATAACCTCACCTAAATCTACATCCACAACACCTGCTGTTGAAATACCTATTGCATCTATATTATCATATTGATCTATAACTTCTAGTATATCTTTTAAAATATAGTTAGTCGTTTCTGTTTTTCTAGTTTTTATACTCTTAGTTTTAATGTCATTTACATCTTCTACTAAAGCATATTTTATACTAGTTCCACCTATATCAAAACAAAGTATTTTCATTAAAGTCCCATTCCTTTTATAAATCTTGTTGCAATTTCTAAAGGTCTTGTTATAGCTCCACCTACAACTACAGCATATGCTCCTATTTCTAACATTTTTTTAGCTTGTTCTGGTGTGTGTACTCTTCCTTCTGCAATTACAGGAATTTTTAACTCTTTAACTAATTTTTCTATTAATTCAAAGTTTGGTCCATTATGGTTACCTTCTGTATATGGAGTATATCCGTTAAGCGTAGTTCCTACTAAATCTACTCCTGCATTTTGAGCATTAACTCCTTCTTCAAAACTAGAAATATCTGCCATCAATAATATATCTGGATATTTATTTTTAATAGATGCTATAAATTCATTTATAGTTAAACCATCATATCTTTCACGCATAGTACAATCAAGTGCAATTATATCTGCTCCTGCTTTAACTAATGCATCTATTTCATCCATTCCCACTGTTATATATTGTGGAAATCCTTCATATTGTTTTTTTATAAGCCCTATAACAGGAACACTTACTTCTTTTTTTATTTCAACTACATCTAAAACTCCATTAGTTCTTATTCCTTTTGCTCCAGCTTGAATTGCTGCACGAGCCATTAAAGGCATCATAGTTATTTTTTCATCTATATATAAAGGTTCTCCTTTTAAAGCCTGACAAGAAACAATTAACTGACCTTTCAAACTTTCTAACAATTTAACCTTATCCACTTTAAAACCTCCTATTTATTCATCATAGCTATAGATTTTGCTATATCTTGTCTTGTTTGTTCCGCTTTATTTTTATTTCTTAAAGCATAACCTGTAGCTAATATGTCTATTATATATAACTGTGATATTTTAGAAACTAAACTTCCTCCATTTAAAGGATTTTCTTTCCCTGCTGTAAGTAATACTATATCTCCTATCTTAGCAATAGTAGACATAATATAGTTAGTGATAACTATAATTTTACATCCACGTTCTTTTGCAAGAGTTAGAGGATAAACTAAATCTTTAGTTTCACCTGATAAACTTATAACAACTATAATATCTTCTTTTGAAGTTGTTGATGCATACATAACTTGGAAATGAGTATCACATACACTATGAGCTATTTTACCAAACCTCATAAATCTATTTTGTAACTCTTCTCCTGCAACTCCTGATGAACCTACACCAAATATATACATTTTTTTAGATTTTTCTATACTAACTATAGCATCCTCTAATGATTGTCTATCAATTAGTACTTTACTTGATTTTATAGTTTCAAGTATATTCATTTCTATATTTTCAATATAGTCTTCAGAATATTTTTGTTCAACTGTTGATAATTCTCTTGCAACTTCTAATTTAAATTCTATAAATCCTTTAAATCCTAATTTTTTAACTACCCTAAATATAGTTGCTTTTGATACATCAATTTTTTTAGTTATATCTTCAAGAGACATTATACATACATCATTTTGTTCTGATAATATAAAATCTGCCACCTTTTTTTCTTGTTTACTGAAAGAAGGGTAAAAAGATTCTATTATCGAAATATATTTCATAACTAAACTCCTTCTAATATATCAGGTGTTCTATATCCTGGTTTAATCTCTCCATTTATTAAATATATTTTATTATTAAATTCTATAAGTGATGAACCACAAGTTGCATTTTCAATAGTTCCTTTCCCTATAACTGTATAAGTTTCAGTACTAGGATCAAACATAAATACTTTCTGATTAAATCCAAATTCTTCACGACTTTTTGAAAAATATTCTATTTTATAATCTATATTATGAAGATTTTTAACGGCATAATCATAAATTTCTTTATTACACCCTCCTGTAATTATAACCTTGCCATCACTTTTTTTAACAAATGAAGCACCTGATAGATTTATAGGTGTATCTTGTATTTGTTCCCATTTATCATTTAATATATCATATTTGTATGAATCTAAATAACATATATCTGATAGACCTCCAAGAACATACATATAACCATTACTTTCAAAATATATACTTTGGAATCTTACATTTCCAGGGAATTTAGATTTCTTAGTTATATTCTTACTAATAATATCGTATTCATAAACATATTCGTTCCCAAAATATATCTTATTATCAAAAACACAACCATAACCTCTTAATATTTCCTGATTAACATCTACTATTTCATTTTCAAGTATTTCACCATTTTCAATTCTATATTCATATATTTTAGTATTACCTGCTCCAGATATCCAATAAATAACATCTTTATCTTTAACTAATATACCAGAATCAGGTGAAATCTTACCTTTTTTAGTAGATATTAAATTAAATTCTTTATCATAAATATACATATCATCATATGTTAATCTTGTTCCTTTTGGAGGAACTCCATTTGGAAAATTAGAACCTCCATAAAGAATTAAATAATCACCTAGGCTTTCACAAAGCATAAGAGTTAATCCCTTACTATGACCTATTTCCCCAATTTTTTTAAATACCATACCGATCACCTAGTATATTATACCTCGATTTTTCAGAAATGCAAAAAAAAATGAAAAAAAATTTCAATTTTCTTTCTTTTCAATTATTATGTATACTAAAACTATTATAAAAAGGCGTTTCTTTTATACAAACAAAATTAAAAAGAAAAAAAATTTAATCTATTGTAGTTTCAAAATAAAATTATTTTATATAAAAAGTGAACCTTGTAATATCTTACTTAGTCCACTTAATTAATTATTTAATCTTAACCCTAATGTCTTTTCCACTAAAAGCAATGGCAACATATTTAATATCTTTTATTCCTTTTTCTATTAACTTAGCATCATATTTCTTATCAATTATTTGCTCAATAGCATCTTGTGCTTCTTTTTCTAACTTTTCTTTATCTTTTGTTTTCTTAAACTCATATATATATGCCCTATCCTGAATATTTTTAGGTTCTAAAGTTGCATCATATCTTCCTTGCCCACTTTCTGTATTTGAATGTATATAATATCTTTCTCTTAAGTAAGCAAATAGCCCTATCATTAAACCTTGATAAAATAACTCTTCTTTTGTATCATTAAAACTTGTATTATTCATTATTATACTCTGTAATAACTCTTCAAACTTATCTATTTCATCATTATTTAAATATCTGAACAATAACATTAAATCTTTTCCATCTCCATATGTATTTTCTATAAAGCTACTACTAAAGAATTTTCTTACTTCTTCATTTGGTATCTTTAATTCATATATTGATTCTTCTACATTTTTATCCACTGTTAAATATCCACTAAATAACATTAATTCCCATAAATCTTTATCTGATAATAGTTTTGATAAATCTGATGTCTCACTTATACTTTCTAATATACTTTCTCCTTTAAATAACTTTTCTAGTTTTTCTAAAGTTTCTTTATCTGTTGCTTCTAATACATCACTTATTAATTTATTCCCTGAAGTTCTTACCCAATATGGTTTTAGTTCTCCTTCTTGTAAAAAGTTTATTATACTCCAAGGGTTATAAACTAAACTATTTCCTATCTTGTATCCATCATACATATTTCTTACATCATCTATCTTATGTGTATATCCATAATAGTTCATAGACTCTATTACTTCACTTTCTGTAAATCCAAAAGAATCTCCATATTTATCATTTAATATTGTATATACTTTAAGATTATTTAATTCTGAAAATATTCCAGTATTTACTGCCTTTATTATTCCTGTTATTATTCCTTGCTCTAAATATATATTATCTTTTAAAGCTAATCCATAAAAGGAAGAAAAGAAGTTTTTTGCTTCTTCATAATATTCATGAGTATATGCCTCAACTAATGGATTGTCATATTCATCTATTAATAAAATTACTTTTTTATTATATTTTTGATATATTAAATCTATTATAAATTTAAGAGAATTTTTTAATATTTCAATATCTGAAGTTCTATATTCTAAACTCTCAAAATCTATTTTATCTATTCCTTCTAGTTCTAATTCCTTCTTATTTTCTTTAAAAATTCTTGAAATTAATATTCTTATTTGATTTAACATGCCTTCCCAATTAGTAGATTTCAAATCTTTTAAAGTCAAATAAAGAACTGGATGTTGTCCTTGTTTTTCAAAATATTTTGATTTTTCTATATATAGATCTTTAAATAGATTTCTATTATTTTTGCTATCTTTAACATCAAAAAAATATTTAATCATAGACATAGTTAAAGTCTTACCAAATCTTCTTGGACGAGTAAATAGCTTAATATCTGATTTATCTTTTAAAATATCTTCAATAAATCTTGTTTTATCAAAATAGTAAATATCACTAGATATTATCTTTTTAAAATCACTTACTCCTGCTCCTATTCCTTTTAATTCCATAATATTTCCCCTTTCTTTACCCCCTAATTTTCTAATTGTATTATACAATTATTTAAATTTTTAATCAATTATTATTTGTAAAAAATGTATATTAAAAAAACAA